>UQIQ01000011.1 GCA_900541185.1 uncultured Collinsella sp. | reverse complement strand
ATCTACACCTATTAAGTCGTCGGCAGCGTCAGATGTGTATAAGAGACAGATTATAGACTGCGCGGCTACAGGCTGCTTGCAGCGCGAATGCCCGAGAGCCAGGCCCACGCAAGGTTAAAGCCTCCGCAATCGGCGTCGATGTCGAGCGCTTCGCCGCAGACGTAAAGCGGGGCGTCGACAACGCTGCGCGCGCGTAGACTGGGTGTTGAGATGCTCTCGACAGATACGCCACCACGCGTGACCTGCGCCGAGCGCTCCTCGGCTGTTCCCTCGACGAGCAACTTAAAGTGCTTGAGGATCGAGACCAGGTGGATGACATCGTTGGAGCCTGGATGGCACTGCTCGAACGCTGTACAGACGACGCGGGAGAGTTGCGGGGCGAGCATGCCGTCGAGCCAACGGGGATCGCGGGGCGAAAAGCCGCCGAGCAGCTTAACGCGCCGGTTGAGCATATCGAGCAGCTCGTCTTTAGAGAGGTCGGGGAAAACGTCGAGCAGGATCGTATCGCCGCGCTGGATACGACGGGAGAGGTTGAAGACAGCGACGCCCGAGATGCCGAAGGTTCGAAACAGTACTTCACCGTCTTCGTGCCAGAGCTCACTATGGTTACGGGTGAGCGTCAAGCGGGCGCGGACGCGCAGACCATCCAACGTCTTGAGTGCTGCCCGATCGCCAACGACCGTTGCCGATACGGGGCAGAGGATGGGGCGCAGCGAAGTGAGGGGGAGACTAAACGTATCGGCGATACCGGTGGGGTTGCCGCCCGTAGCGATAATTACGGCATGTGCCTGCAGGGCCTCGTTCTTGCGAGGGACATCGGCGAGCGCTTTCCGAAGCGAGCGGAGCTCCGATTTTCGGTCGTCGTGCTTTTTTGCCTTGAGCGCCCGCGCTGGACGGTCTATTTGGAGCGCCCAGCCTTCGGAAGCTTTGTGCGCCGAGGCAACGTTGGCTCCGCAGATTAAGGTGATACCTAGGCGGTCGCAAACGTTGAGAAGCGCGTCGCGCACCGATTCGGCGCGAAGGGAGCGCGGGTACAGCCGGCCTTCCTCGGAGGTTGTCATGATGCCCAGCGAGGAGAAGAAACCCATAAGCTCTTGTTCGGGCCGGGGGCCCATAACGGATTCAACGAATGCGGGGTGGTTGTACCGCTGTGGATCAATCGATTCGTTGGAGAGGTTGCAGCGGCCGTTGCCGGTCGCAAGGAGCTTAAGGCCGCAGGCGACATCGCGCTCAACGATGCAGACGCTTTTGCCAGCGCGTGCGGCCGTAATGGCGGCGGCGAGGCCTGAAGCCCCGCCGCCGATTACCAGGACGTCATAGAAGGCGCTCGTGTTCACTTAGGCCTCGTCGGTCTCGTGCGGGGTAATGGCCTCGACGGCAGAGACTGCCTTGGGCAACATGCCATCGGGCAGTGCGGTCTCGACCTCGCCCTTATCGCAGGCCTCGGCGAGTGCCGGATTAATGGGAAGCTGGCCCAAGATGTCGAGGTTATAGCACTCTGCGACCTCGGGGAGCTTGCTCTTGCCAAAGACCTCGATCTTCTTGCCGCAGTCGGGACACTCAATATAGCTCATGTTCTCGACAATGCCCAGAATGGGGACGTTCATCTTCTCGGCCATGTTGACCGCCTTGGCGACGATCATCGAGACCAGATCCTGCGGGCTCGTGACGATAACGATGCCGTCGACGGGCAGCGACTGGAAGACGGTGAGCGCGACGTCGCCTGTTCCCGGAGGCATGTCGACCAGCAGGTAGTCGATGGGGCCCCACGACGTCTCGCTCCAGAACTGCCTAATGGCGCCCGCGATGACCGGACCGCGCCAAAGGACGGGGTCGGTCTCGTTTTGGAGCAGAAGGTTGGAGCTCATGACCTTGACGCCGTGCTCGGAGATTTCGGGCAGCATAAGGTTGCCAAGGGCATGGACGTGGCGTCCGCTCATACCGAACATCTTGGGGATAGAGGGGCCGGTGATGTCGGCATCGAGGACGCCGACCTTGTGGCCGTGACGGGCAAGCTCGGTAGCGATGGCACCGGTGACAAACGACTTGCCGACACCGCCCTTGCCGGAAAGCACGGCGATGACGCGTTTGACCTCGGACAGCGTGTTCTCCTCAAATTGCGACGGTGACGTTTGTCCGCCGGCGGCCTGTGCGTGCTCGCAACCCATGTATGACTCCTTTGTATATGTTGGGGCCGGAGCCCCGTGATGTGACACGAGCGTCATTGTACCCTCGTTTGCGAGCGGGAGTCATTTACGATGCATTTGGGCCGAGCGTGCTTGCAATACGATGGGTCCAAGCGAATGGGCGGGCTTACTGAACTTTGCTGGCGAACTCGAGGTATTGCATGCGCTGCAGCTTGTCGATCGTCGAGGCGTATGGGCTGTCTTCAGATTCCAAGTCGTAGCGCAGCCCGTCGGCACCAAGGTAGCCGGCGACATTGATGGTGGGCACATCTGACCTTGTTGCAAGCAGAGCCTTTTGATAGTCGGTGAGCGGGGCTCCGATCTTATTAAGGGTAATGGCTGCAATCTCGTTTGCCCCGACGGTGTCGTAGACGTTGAGCTCGGTATTGCCGGCGATTTCATAGTTAGCCCAGACGAAATAGGTCGACTGATAGATGCGGAAAGCGTGGCTTGCCGTATCTTCCTGAGGGTACAGCTCGTCGTTGAGAGCCGTTGCGGCGCTCGGCTGATGGTCGCCAAAAAAGACAAGGACAACCGGTCTGCCGATATTGCGGAGCTCGTTGATAAAGTACTCGAGGTCCCGGTCGGATGCGTTGATGCAGGTAAGATAGGTGTTGAGCGCGCTATTGGCACCCTCGCTGGCTCCCTCGACCCAATAGTTTGTCAGCTCCTCGGCGGGAACGGTGCCATAGTCGTAGCCGCCGTGATTTTGCATCGTGACGTCAAAGATGAACTGCGGGGCTTCGTCGGTTCTAAGCAGGTCGAGTATCTTGTCGTAGGTGGCGTAGTCGCATACGCCGGCATGGTAACAGGGCGCACCTTCGAAATCGCCGATTGAAAGAAAGTCTCCAAAGCCCAGCTGCTGATAGATTTTATCTCGATGGTAGTTGACGGGGTTTTGCGGGTGCATAGCGGTAGCGGTATACCCAAGCTCCTTAAGGTCCTTTGCCAGGCTGTTGACGCCATTCATCTGATACAGCTGATAGGGGATTTTGCCTAATCCGACAAAGGCCGTTGTCGCTCCGGTCAAAAATTCGAATTCGGAGTTCGCCGTTCCGCCACCGGCGACCGAAGCGAGCATGGTGCCGCGAACAAGTGTGTCGGGAAGCGAGTTGTAGAATGCGGGGCCGGTGTACCCGGCCGCCTGGAGTTGCTCAAAGCACGAAAGATCGCTAAAACTCTCGTTCATGACGGCAACAATCGTCGGCTTGATTTCATTGAACTGGGCAACGGCTGCCGCGCGCTGCTCGCTCGAGCCATACGTGCTGTCGTAGGTAGCGGCGAGCTCCTGCTCGATGCTCTGCGCCTCATCGGGCGTATAGTCTTCGGGCTTCTCAATGGGCAACTCGTTGACCATTTCGGTGAACGAAGTGATAAAACCCTGAGATGCATACGTGGTGATGGGCTGCCAACGGTCAAATCCAAAATTCAGCGCCTGCTCCAAGTCGATGCTGGAAAAGCCCGAGAGCCCCACAACGGTCACTAGCAGAAAAGCGCAGAGGTTAGCGGCGATTGCGGGGAAGACATGGGTGGGCGTACGGAGCTTTCTCGGTCGGATAAGCGAAAGAAGCCCTAGGGAAATCTCCAGCAGGGCTAGAGAGGTTACGATTCCGGCGGTAAAGGTAAACTCGTATCCCTCGCTCACTTCCATTGCGGTGCCAAGGGCCAAGATATCGCTTGGCAGGATGGCCTCGCCTTTAAACGTTATGACGAAGTGCTCGGCAATGCCAAGGATGCAACAGGCGACGGGCACGAGGGCCATGACGCCTCCATGACGCTGTCCCAGCAAATAAAGGGAGAGCAGAACCGTCGCGAGCAGCCCGACGGAAAACCCGAATGAGTTGGCGGGAATGCGATAGAACGTTTCGTTACAGGCAATTTCGAGTGAAACGAACGAGAGCGCTGAAACAGCGGCGATGACAAGGATGTCACGGCAAATACAGGCAACCGTTCCCGTCGCAAGATCGGTTTGGTCGATAAGTCCCGAAACCAAGGGCTCGACAAGAAGTATGACGGCGGTAGCACCGAGCGCCGAATAAGAAAGGACCCATAGGGAATTGTCCTCATTTACGAGCAATTGATTCGTAATCCATGCAGCTACCATGCCGAGCGGGATGAGGAGCGTCGCGCACCAAAAGACGCGGGCAATGGGCGGCTTTTCATTGTGTTTGATTGAAAAATATACACGCACCACGACGATGGCCACGATAAGGACGGCGATGAATATGGGCAGATTGGCCATGTCGCTCGAAGTGATTTCAAGGGGGATATCTTCGGTCATGGACGTTCCTCTGTTACGGCAAATTAAGTTCAGTATTAGATTACTGTAACCTTTCCACGGCATTTCGAGAAACAAAGCGCCCGATACGCAAAGCTAAAGGTCTGCGAATCTTGTATTACGAACATCTGTGCGCGTCGAGTGCGCTAAACTCATCGACAGTATGATTCGATGCAATAGGAGGCAAGGAGCTTCCATGTCTGATTCTTCTATCGTTATTCGCGGCGCTCGTGAGCACAACCTCCGTGATATCGATGTTTCCATTCCGCGTGACCAACTCGTGGTCATTACCGGTCTTTCTGGCTCGGGCAAGAGTTCGCTGGCATTTGACACTATCTATGCCGAGGGCCAGCGTCGATACGTCGAGAGTCTTTCGAGCTATGCGCGCCAGTTCTTGGGCCAGATGGACAAACCCGACTTGGATTCAATCGACGGCCTTTCGCCGGCGGTGTCGATCGACCAAAAGACGACGTCTAAAAACCCTCGCTCGACGGTTGGCACCGTAACCGAGATTTATGACTATCTGCGCCTGCTGTTCGCCCGTGTGGGCACCCCGCACTGTCCCGAATGCGGCCGCGTCATTGAGCGCCAGACGACCGACCAGGTTGCCGACAAGGTCTTGGCGGCGGGGGAGGGCCGCCGCGCGTTTGTGCTGGCACCGGTGGTGCGCGGGCGAAAAGGCGAGTACACCAAACTGTTTGAGGACCTTCGCGCCGAGGGCTTTAGCCGCGTGCGTGTCGACGGTGAAGTGCGCTCGCTCGACGATCCGATCGATCTGGACAAGAAGTTCAAGCACGATATCGAGGTCGTGGTCGATCGCATCGTGATCCGTGGGAACTCTCTTGGCCGTATCGCCGAGTCTGTTGAGCAGGCGACCGCGCTGGCTCACGGCAATGTAAACGTGTACATGCTGCCCGATCGTGATGCTCCCGAGGGGACCGAGGGCGAGCTTCTGGAGTATTCGTTGGCCTTGGCGTGCCCGGAGCATGGACACTCCATTGACGATCTTCAGCCGCGTGATTTTTCGTTTAACGCTCCCTATGGCGCATGTCCTGAGTGCGACGGCCTGGGCTTTAAGAAAACCGTTGATGCCGAGGCGCTGATCGAGGACCCCTCGAAGTCCATTGCCGACGGAGTCTTTGGTAGCCTGTTTGGCAATTCGAACTACTATCCGCAGATTTTTGCTGCGGTCTGCAAACACTTTAAGGTGAGCGCCGATACGCCGTGGGGGGACTTGCCCCCTCGCGTGCGTCGTGCATTCTTGGATGGCCTGGGCGATACGAAGATCTCGGTCGACTACCAAAAGCTCGACGGACGTCGCAGCCAGTGGGATACCAAGTTTTCGGGCGTTCGCAACATCCTGTACGAACGCTATACCGAGACGACGAACGAGAACACCAAGGCGCGCCTGGAGAAGTACATTCGCGAGGAGCCGTGCTCGACCTGCCACGGCGCTCGTTTGCGCCCTGAGATGCTCGCCGTCACCGTGGGCGGCAAGTCCATTTACGAAGTTTGTTGCCTGTCGTGCCGTGAATCGCTCGAGTTTTTTGAGGGCCTGGAACTCACCGAGCGCCAACAGTTTATCGGCGGCCGTATTGTCAAGGAAATTCTGGAGCGCCTGCGTTTTCTGGTCGATGTTGGACTCGACTATCTGACACTCGATCGCGCCTCGGCGACGCTTTCCGGTGGCGAGGCACAGCGTATTCGCTTGGCAACGCAGATCGGCGCGGGTCTCATGGGCGTGCTCTATATTCTGGACGAGCCCTCGATCGGTCTTCATCAGCGTGACAACGAGCGCCTGATCAAGACGCTCGAGCGCCTGCGCGATATCGGCAATACCGTTATCGTTGTCGAACACGACGAGGATACAATCCGTGCCGCCGACTACGTGATCGACATGGGGCCCGGCGCCGGTGTCAACGGCGGACACGTAGTCGCGGCGGGAACGCCTGCTGATATCATGGCGTGTCCTGAGTCGATGACGGGCGCTTATCTGACCGGCAAACGAATGATTCGGGTGCCTGATGAACGGCGCAAGCCCGGTCGCGGCTGCCTTAAAATTACGGGCGCTCGAGCCAACAACCTCAAAAACGTTACCGCCAAGATCGAGTTTGGTACGCTTACGGTTGTTACCGGCGTGTCGGGATCGGGCAAGAGCTCCCTGGTTACCGACACCATTGCGCCTGCCCTTACGAATGCTATTCACCGTTCGACGCGCCCTGTGGGTCCGTATAAAAAAATCGAGGGCATCGAGTGTATCGATAAGGTTATCGATATCGACCAGTCGCCGATTGGCCGCACGCCGCGTTCCAACCCTGCTACCTATATCGGCCTGTGGGATGATCTTCGCGCGCTGTTTGCGAGTACGCCGGAGTCGAAGGCGCGCGGCTACTCGCCGGGTCGTTTCTCCTTTAATGTGAGTGGCGGGCGCTGCGAGGCGTGCAAGGGCGACGGGCAGATCAAGATCGAGATGCACTTCCTTCCCGATATCTACGTTCCCTGCGAAGTTTGCGGCGGTAAACGCTACAACCGCGAGACACTCGAGGTCACCTACCGTGGCAAGACCATCTCGGACGTGCTCGACATGAGCGTCACCGAGGCGCTGGCCTTCTTTGGGAATATCCCGCAGATTAAGCGCAAGCTCCAGACGCTGTACGATGTAGGCTTAGGCTACGTGAGCCTGGGCCAGCCCGCCACGACGCTCTCGGGCGGCGAGGCGCAGCGTGTGAAGCTCGCCAAGGAGCTTCATCGACGCCAGACGGGCAAGACGTTCTATATTTTGGACGAGCCGACGACCGGTCTTCATTTTGAGGACGTCCGCCAGCTGCTCGATGTGCTGCAGCGCTTGGTCGATGCGGGCAACACGGTGCTGGTGATTGAGCACAACCTTGATGTCATCAAGGTTGCCGACCGCCTGATCGATATGGGTCCCGAGGGCGGTAACGGCGGCGGAACCGTCGTGGTTTCGGGCACACCGGAGCGGGTTGCGGACTGTCCGCAGAGTTATACGGGCAAGTTTTTGGCGCCGTTGCTCAGGCGTGACCGGGAGCGTCAGGCTCAACTTGATGCTCAATAAATAGGCGATTCAGTTTATGGGCGCCATCGACTCCTTGTGATTCGATGGCGCTTGCTGTGCCGAAGTGACGTATGCAGCCGAATTGGACATATACTTAATCCTTGCGTCCGAATGCGAGGGAAAGGATATGTCATGGCAAAGGCTGTAAAGACGCCAAAAACCAATGCGATGCGCGAGCTGGAAAGTGCCGGCATTTCCTATGTTCTACATACGTACGAAGACGATGGTGATGAGTCGGTGGGCCTGGGGGTCGCGATTTCGGAGCAGCTTGGCGAGGAGCCCGGTCAAGGATTTAAGACTTTGGTCTGCGTGACGCCGTCCAACGACTATGTCGTGTGCTGCATCCCTGTTGCCGACGAGCTCGATCTAAAGTCCGCCGCGCGTGCCGCGGGGGAGAAGTCCTTGGCCATGATGCATGTGAAGGATTTGCTTGCGGCGACTGGCTACGTTCGCGGCGGCTGCAGCCCGGTCGGTATGAAAAAACGCTACCGGACGCTCATTGACGAGACATGCGTCCTTTGGGATACCATTTTTATTTCGGGAGGCAAGCGTGGTTATCAGCTCGAGCTTGCACCCGATGATTTAATTGCATTTTGCGGGGCGACGGTTGCCGCGATTACGAGAGAGGACTGAGCGATGCCGCAGGAAGAATTGAAGTGCGGAGCTCATTTTGCAAAAGAATCTGCGCCTCAGACACCCTCATCCGAAGTTTCTTCGTCGCGAGATGACACTGACGACATGGGCTCGTCGGACTACTCCACGGTTGGTCGTTCCGCCGGGCTTATGACCATTCTGACTATCGTGTCTCGCGTCACCGGTTTTATCCGCACGTGGGCAATGGCGGCCGCTATCGGCATGTCGCTACTCTCGTCCTCCTATCAGGTCGCCAACAACCTGCCCAATATGCTCTACGAACTCGTGATGGGTGGCATGCTCGTGACGGCGTTTTTGCCCGTGTACATGGGCGTGAGGCGTGAGCAGGGTCGCGAGGCCTCGAACGAGTACGTGGGCAACCTGCTTGGCATTCTGCTTTTGGTGCTGGGTGGCATTTCGTTGCTGGGGACCGTGTTCGCCCCAGGCTTTATCTGGACGCAATCGTTCCTTTCGGGTGACGGCGGCAGCATGGATACCGCTGCGTTCATGTTCCGTTTCTTTGCCATCCAGATTCTCTTTTATGGTTTGGGCTCGGTGTTCTCGGGCGTTCTCAACGCACACCGCGACTACTTCTGGTCGACGTTTGCCCCGGTCCTCAACAATGTGATCGTCATTGCGAGCTTTATGGGTTTTGCGCCCGTGTCCGCACAGTTTGGCGAACGTGCCGGCATCATCTTGATTGCGGCCGGTACGACCCTCGGTGTCTTTGTTCAGATGGCATGTCAGATTCCCGCGCTTGGCAAGCACGGCGTGCATCCCCATATCCATATCGACTTTAAGGACCCCGCGCTGCGCCAGACGATTGCGCTCGGTATCCCGACGCTGCTCGCCACGGTGTGCATGTTTGTCTCGACTTCTATCACCAACGCTGCCGCGCTGGTGGTCCAGCCCGAGACGGGTCCTTCCGTCATCGCCTATGCGCGCCTGTGGTACACGCTGCCCTACGCGCTGATTGCCGCCTCGCTTTCGACGGCGCTCTATACCGAGCTCTCTCATGACGCACAGGAGAAGGATTACGACAGCGTTCGCACGGGCATTTCGCGTGGCGTCGCCCAGATGCTGTTCTTCCTGATTCCGTTCGCACTGTACCTGATTGTCTTCGCACGTCCGCTCAACATGATTTACTGTGCCGGCAAGTTCGATGAATCCGGCGTGGCGCTGGTGTCCGAGTACCTTGTCTACCTGGCGCTCTCGCTGCCGCTCTACGGTGTGGTCGTGTTGATGCAGAAGAGCTTCTCTGCCTTGCTCGACATGAAGCCCTATAGCCGCTATTGCCTGTATTCCGCCATCGGCCAGGCTGGCTCGGTTCTGCTGTTTGGCGTTGTGCTGGGCTTCGGTATGCCGGCAATCGCGCTTTCGTATGTTGTCGACTACGTGATCTTGGTCGGCTGTTCGCTGTGGTGGCTGCGTCGTCGCCTGCGTGGCCTTCAGGTCAAATCTATCCTGCATGGCGGTTTCTTTGGCCTTTTGCTCGGCGGCCTAGGGGCTGCCGCAGGCGCCGGCGTCATGTGGGCGCTTGAACACTTTGTCGGGGTACTTGGCGGCTCGATTCTGATTACTCTTGGCTATGTTTGCGTTGCGGGTGTCGTCTCGCTTGCTGTTACCTTTGGCCTTGCCGTCGTTCTTAAGATGCCCGAGGTCTCGGCGCTGCTTCGTCGCAAGTAGGTGCGTGTGGCCGGTCACGACAACATTCCAACACTCGCCGAGCAGGTTTCGCGCGTTCCCACGCAGCCCGGATGTTACCTTTGGAAAGATGCCAAGGGCGATGTCATCTACGTTGGCAAGGCGAAAAACCTGCGTTCCCGTATGCGCCAGTACGTGACGCTGCAGGATGAGCGCCAAAAAATACCGCTCATGATGCAATTGGTTGCGAGCTTTGACTACATCGTTGTCGAAACCGAGCATGAGGCGCTTGTACTCGAGCGCAACCTGATCGGCCAGTACCATCCGTACTTTAACGTCGACCTCAAGGATGACAAGAGCTACCCCTTTATCGCCATTACAAAGGGCGACCTGTATCCCGCTATCAAATACACGCGCGAGCGTCATAAGCCGGGAACGCGTTATTTTGGTCCCTATACCGATAGCCGCGCGGCGCGTGAGACCATTGACACGCTGCGCAAGGTGATCCCGATCTGCTCGGCTTCTTGTGCGGAGTGGCGTCGTTGTCGTCGTATCGTCGAGTCCCACAAGGGCGAGGAAGACATCGTCAATATGATTTGCACGCAAAACGGGCGTCCCTGCTTCGACTACCATGTCGGGCGCGGCCCAGGTGCGTGTGTCGGCGCGATTTCTCCTACGGACTATGCCAAGAACGTCAAGCGTGTCGAGCGCTTTTTGTCGGGCCATCGCAAGGATGTCGTCGATGAGCTGACCTCCGAGATGACGGATGCCGCCGAGGCGCTCGACTTTGAGCGCGCGGCACGCGTCAAACGTCGTTTGGAGGTCATCAGGGGTCTGGACGACCGTCAGCAAGTCGTTTTTCCCTCCAGTGTCGATATCGATGTCATCGGTTTCTATCGCGAGGAGACCATCTCCGCCGCTTGCGTCTTTGTCGTGCGTGAGGGTCGAACGGTTCGAACCTGCGAGTTTATTCTCGATAAGGGTTTGGATGTCGACGAAGAGGAACTTCAATCGGGCTTTCTTAAGCGCTATTACGACGAGACGGCTGATATTCCAGCTGAGGTCAACCTTTCCGTCGAGCTTGAGGATGCGGAGGCGCTGGGGGAGTGGCTTGCGGGCAAGCGTGAGCGTTCCTGCCATCTCCATAGGCCGCAGCGTGGCGAAAAGTACCGTCTGCTCGATATGGCATCCAAAAATGCGCGCCATGCCCTCATGCGCTACATGATGCGAACGGGGTACGCTGACGACCGCACCAATCAAGCGCTCCTGGAGCTCGAAAGTGCGTTGGCGCTGCCATCGCCGCCGTTGCGTATCGAGTGCTTCGATATCTCTACACTGCATGGCACCTTTACGGTCGCCTCGATGGTGGTGTTTACCAACGGGCGCGCCGACAAGAGCCAGTACCGTCGTTTTAAAATTCAGGCCGAATTGGACGAGGCAAACGACTTCGTGTCGATGTCCGAGGTTTTGGGACGACGCTATGCTCCCGAGCGCATGGCCGACGAGCGCTTTGGCTCGCGCCCCGATTTGCTCGTTGTCGATGGCGGTAAGCCGCAATTGACCGCTGCGATCAAGCAACTTGAGGCTCTTGGGCTCGATATACCAGTTTGTGGCTTGGCGAAGGCCGACGAGGAAGTTTTTGTGCCTTGGGACGAGACTCCTGTCGTGCTGCCGACCGGGTCTGCTTCGCTCTATCTAATTAAACAGGTACGCGATGAGTCCCACCGATTTGCCATCACGTTCCACCGTGAGTTGCGCGATAAAGCCATGACGGTTTCGGTACTCGATGACGTTCCAGGCGTGGGACCCACCAGAAAACGTGCCCTTATGCGCCATTTTGGCTCGATGAAGCGTTTGCGCGCGGCGAGCGAGCAAGAGATCGCGGAAGTTCGAGGCGTTCCGGCCGATGTCGCCAAAGCGGTCCACGAGGCACTTGTTGCATGGAATGCCGAACGCGCCCAGGCATCGGCCAACCGTTCCGAAAACTAAACGTGCTTCTAAACAACTGATATACATGATTGGCCGATTTTCAATCATTTATTTCGCGGCGATTACCTGTCGATTTCGGGTTTTATTAACGCTAAAACGTTTGACTAGCCATGGTGAACAACCCTGCTATCCTGCGGGTTGACGATGACTGATATCTCACCTCGTCGATACATACTATCTGGCGAATCGTTTGTCAATGAATTCGGTGAACGGTAGTAAATACCGTTCAAGCGTATGTATGTATCGGTCGCCGAGCGCGGCACCTCAGTTGGGTTCGTCGGTAGGTAAGGTATATATCGTCCGCAAGTTGCGCGGGGGCAAGTCTAGGTGCTCCCGGGTAAGATTCTCTATTGATAGGAGAAGACATGGCCATCATCAACAAGGGTATGTCCAGGCGTTCGTTCCTCGGCCTCACCGGCAGCGTCGCTGCTGTCGCAGGGCTTGGTCTCACCGGCTGCGGTGGCAGCTCCAACGACGAGGGTTCCGCTTCCGGTTCCGCCGATTCCGCCAACCGTGGCGGCGGTGTGATTACCGCTGGTTCCGCTTACGCTCCGTCCAGCTTCGATCCCGCCAGCACCGGCTCCGCTGTGGGCCTGGGTGCAAACTGGCACGTCGTCGAGGGTCTCTACGGCATCGATTACCACGACTACAGCACCTTCAACGAGCTCGCCACCGACGATCCCAAGTCCGTGGACGACACTACCTTCGAGGTCACCATCCGCAAGGGCGCCAAGTTCTCCGATGGTACCGAGGTCACTGCTGACGACGTCGTCGCTTCCTACACCGCTTGCGCTGCTTCCGCTACCTATGCTCCGTTCTTCCAGCCCTTCGAGTCCATCGAGGCCAAGGATGCCAGCACTGTAACGGTCAAGACCAAGGTCCCCAACTTCTCCCTGCTCAAGGATCGTCTGGCCATCATCCGCGTTACCCCGGCTACTCAGTCCGAGGAGGATCGCGCCAAGCAGCCGATCGGTTCCGGCCCCTGGATGTACGACTCTATCTCCGATACCGAGATCACCCTGGTTCCCAACCCCGAGTACAACGGTGAGTATGCTGCCGAGGATAAGAAGATCCAGTACAGCATCCTGACCGACCCCACCGCTCGCGTTACCGCCCAGCAGGAAGGCTCCACGCTCGTTATGGAGCTCGTCACCGCTGACGCCGTCGACCAGCTCGAGAGCGCTGGCTGCAAGATCGACAACGTCCAGGGCTTCGGCACCCGCTTCATCATGTTCAACGTCGCCAAGGAGCCTTGGAACAACGTCAAGGTCCGTCAGGCCGTCATGTACGCGCTCGACACCGAGAAGATGATCACCAACACCTTCGCCGGCCTTGCCACCGCTGCCAGCTGCTACCTGCCCAAGAGCTTCACCAACTATCATGAGGCTTCCACGGTGTACAAGACCGACGCCAAGAAGGCCAAGAAGCTCATCGAGGAGTCCGGCATCACCCCGGGTGCCATCACCCTGCGCACCACCGACAACGAGCAGATTAAGGGCATGGCCGCCCAGGTCAAGAACGACCTCGACGCTCTCGGCTTCGAGGTGACCATCCAGACCGATACCTCGCCGGCCACCTACGCTGCCATCGACGGCGGCGAGGCCTACGATATCCTCCTTGCCCCTGGCGATCCGTCCTGCTTCGGCGCTGACCCCGACCTGCTGCTCAACTGGTGGTACGGCGACAACGTCTGGATGCAGACCCGTTGCCCGTGGAAGGAGTCCGCTGAGTGGGAGAAGCTCCACGGTCTCATGGACGAGGCTCTTGCCGCCGAGGGCGACGAGCAGCAGAAGAAGTGGAACGAGTGCTTCGACATCATCGCCGACAACGCTGTTCTGTACCCCGTTGTCCACGTCAAGACCGTCTCCGCTTCCTGGGACGATCCGTCTACCGCGCCCAACGGCGAGGCCCTCGATGGCTTCAAGGGCATCGGCACGACGAGCATGTCCTTCAGGGGCGTCGCGACCGTCAAGGCCTAAGACTCGTTTGAGTCATATGTGGGGCGTCGGTCGTAAGGCAACGTCCTCATAGTTGAAACAAAGACCCGGGCGGCCTCGATGTCGCTCGGGTCTTGTAATGAGTATCCATACTCATATACCAGTTGGTCCTACCGACAAAAGAAAGGGGAGAGAACGTGAACAACTTTCTACGTTTGATTGGAAGGCGTCTCGTGGCGCTGCCGATCATGGCATTGGGCGTCACCGTCCTGGTGTTCTTCCTTATGTCGTTCTCCAAGACCGACCCCGCCTATACGGCGTTGGGTGACGGTGCCTCGCCCGAGGCGGTTGCCGAGTACCATGAGAAGTATGGTCTGGACGACCCCTGGCCCGTGCGCTACGTGCGCTACATGGGCGATCTGATCCATGGTGACATGGGCACCTATGGTGCTGCTCGCAACTCCGTTGCCAAGCGCATCTCCACGGCCCTGCCCGTCACGATGCAGCTGACCTTCATCGGTCTTGCCATCGGCGCGGTCGTCTCGTTTTTGCTCGGCGTCATCGCGGCACTGTATCGCGATAAATGGCCGGACCAAGTGATCCGCGTCTTTTCCATCGCCGGCTTGGCAACCCCGTCGTTCTGGCTTGCCGTTCTGTTGATTCTGCTGTTCTCTTCCTACCTTAAGGTGCTCCCGGCATCCGGTGCTCTGCCTCACTTCACCACCAACCCGGCTGGCTATCTGGGACGTATGATCATGCCCGCTATCGCTCTGGCATTCCCGCTGACGGGCCAGATGACTCGTATCGTGCGTACGGCCATGGTTGAGGAGCTCGACAAGGACTACGTCCGCATGGCCCGTGGCGCCGGCGTTCCCGAGAAGGTCGTCGTCGGCATCAACGTTTTGCGCAACGCGCTGATCACCCCGGTCACCACCCTCGGTCTTAAGATCGGTTACCTTATGGGCGGCGCCGTCGTCATCGAGGTCATCTTCAACCTCCCCGGCATGGGTACTGCGATTCTGCAGGGCGTTCAGGGCAACGAGGCGAACCTGGTTCAGGGCGTCGTCATCGTCGTTGCTCTTGCCTTCATCATCATCAACATCGTGGTTGACATGCTCTACTTGCTCATCAACCCGCGCATCAGGACGGTGTAGATTATGGTAAAGATTCGAGAGAAGCAAACCGAGCAGCTCGAGAAGGCTGCCTCCAAGGGGCTCAAGCTCGGTGGCTGGAAGAAGATGACGCTGTCTTCTAAGATTGCCGCCGTCGTGCTGGTGTTGGTCGCCCTGACCGCGATTCTGGCGCCCCTTCTTGCCCCCTATAGCCCGGTCGAGATTTTCACTGCTCGCCAGGCTCCCGGCAATGGATTTATCTTCGGTACCGACGATAAGGGCCGCGACATCCTGTCGCGTATGCTTTACGGTGGCCGTTACTCGCTGATCATCGGCTTCGGTGCTACTGCCATGGCTCTGGTCTGCGGCTCGGTCGTGGGCGCCCTCGCGGCGGTTTCGCGCAAGTCCGTTTCCGAGGCGATCATGCGCATCCTGGACATCATCATGTCCATCCCGGGCATCGCCCTCGCTGCCGTCTTCGTCTCCATCCTGGGCAATTCCGTGCCGTCGATCATCTTCGCCATTGGCTTTATGTACACTCCGCAGATTGCCCGTATCGTGCGCGCCAACATCGTGTCCGAGTACGGCGAGGACTATGTCCGCGCGGTCATCGTTTCCGGCGCCAAGGCTCCGTGGATTTTGATCAAGCATGTTCTGCGTAACTGCATCGCCCCGATCATGGTCTTCACCGTTACCCTGGTCGCCGACGCCATCATCTTCGAGGCCTCGCTGACCTTTATCGGCGCTGGTATCCAGGAGCCCACCGCTACCTGGGGCAACATCCTCGCCGACGCCCGCGGTGGCGTGCTCGCTGGCCGTTGGTGGCAGGCGCTGTTCCCGGGTCTGGCTATCATGATCACCTGCCTGGCGCTCAACATCCTCTCCGAGGGCATTACCGACGCCATGGCCGCTGCTCCCTCCGCCGCCCTGGATCCGACCGATTCCTCCAAGCGCCGCGAGGCCGACCTGCTGGTCTCCGACCCCGTTCGCGCTTACAAGGAGCAGGCTCAGTCCCTGTCCGCCCGTCTTGGCGCCCTGCGCGATGTCGAGCTCAAGCGTAACGACCGCCATGTGCCCGATGAGTCCGTTGAGCCGATCCTTTCGGTCCGTGATTTCTGCATCCAGTTTGAGCACCACGGTGATATCAACGTCGTCGATCATGTCAACTTTGATGTCCGTCCTGGCCAGACCATGGGCCTGGTCGGTGAGTCCGGCTGCGGTAAGTCCATCACCACGCTGGCCATCATGGGCCTGACCGACGATGACGAGCATCTTTCCGGTGAGGTTCTCTGGGAGGGCCGCGACCTGCTCAAGATGAGCAAGAAGGAGTGGTTCGGCCTGCGCGGTACCGATATCGCCATGGTCTATCAGGACGCCCTGTCCTCACTCAACCCCTCCATGCTCATTTCCGCCCAGATGAAGCAGCTCACCAAGCGCGGCGGTACCCGTAGCGCCGAGGAGCTCCTGGAGCTCGTGGGCCTCGACCCCAAGCGTACGCTCGAGAGCTATCCGCATGAGCTTTCCGGTGGTCAGCGTCAGCGCGTTCTGATCGCTATGGCCCTTACCCGCGACCCCAAACTGGTCATCTGCGACGAGCCCACGACCGCTCTGGACGTTACCGTCCAGAAGCAGGTCATCAAGCTGCTTAACGATCTTCAGGCCAAGCTCGGCTTTGCCATGATCTTCGTTTCGCACGACCTGGCACTGGTCGCCGAGGTCGCTCATAACATCACGGTTATGTACGCCGGCCAGGTTATCGAGCAGGCGCCCACCAAGGAGCTGCTCACCAACCCGATTCACGAGTACACCCGCGGCCTTCTGGGTTCCGTCCTGTCCATCGAGAGCGGTTCGGGCCGCCTGCACCAGGTGCCCGGCGCCGTTCCGAGCCCGCGCGATTTCCCCAAGGGCGATCGCTTCGCACCCCGCTCGAGCCATCCGCGCATTGGCCTGGACACCCGTCCGGTCTTCAAGCGCGTGCCCGGCACCGAGCACTTCTATTCCGAGCTCCCCGACGAGGTGCTCAAGGCAAATGGTTTGACCCCTCACGCGGAGGTGATGTAGATGAGCGAGACCGCAGTCAACGGCGTCGAGCCGATCATCTTCCTTGATGACGTCCACGTCACCTTTAGGACCCGTACCGGCTCGATTCTGCACCCCAACCTGGTTCACGCCGTCCAGGGTGTAACGATTAAGCTCATGCCCGGACAGACCATCGGCATCGTCGGCGAGTCCGGTTGCGGAAAGTCCACCACCGCCAACGTCATGTGCGGCCTGCAGGCCCCCACGAGCGGTAAGGTCTACTTTAAGGGCAAGGACGTTACCAAACGTACCGCCGAGGACCGTCGCCACATGGGTCGCGTCATCTCGGTCGTGTTCCAGAACCCGGCCACGGCGCTCAATCCCCGCATGGTCGTTCGCGAGCAACTGCTCGACCCCATGCGCGTCCACAACCTGGGTACCGAGGCCGAGCAGGAGAAGCGCGTCAAGGAGCTCTTGGAGCTCACCGGTCTGCCCAGCTCCGCCGCCGAGGTTCTTCCCGGCCAGCTTTCGGGCGGCCAGCGCCAGCGCGTCGCAATTGCGCGCGCCCTGTCGCTGAACCCCGATGCCATCATCGCCGACGAGCCCACCTCGGCTCTGGACGTTTCGGTCCGCGCGCAGATTCTGAACCTGCTGACCGACCTTAAGAAGGAGCTCGGCCTGGCCATGGTGTTCATCAGCCATGACATCCAGACGGTCCGCTATATCTCTGACGACATCATCGTTATGAATGGCGGCAAGATCGTCGAGCAGGGCGAGGCCAAGCAGGTCTTCCAGCACCCTCAGGACCCCTACACCAAGATGCTGCTCGGCGCTGCGCCGTCGCTGCTGCATCCCAAGCTCGGCGAGTAGCCTCGCTTTCCCTCCCGTGCGCCCGGTTCCCTTGCCGGGCGCACCTCCGTTGCGATTTCGAAAGGTTGGGTTCACGAGCCATGCCAAGTGCTCAGGAGCTACAACAGCAATTTGGTGAATATCGAGGCGCTATGCCCCGTCCATCGGATTTCGATCTCTTTTGGAAGGACCGCATGGCCGAGGCCGACGCCGTCGAGCTCGACTATGCGATTGAGGCGGCTTCGGTTGCGGATTCCGCGACCTGTCGGTTTTTCGACCTCTGGTATACCGGCATGTGCGGTGCACGCCTGCATGCCAAGTATCTCCAGCCGGTTTCGGACGAGCCCGTGCCGCTGGTGCTACAGTTCCACGGCTATCCGGGTGCAAGCCGCAGCTGGTTCGAGCAGGCGTCGTTTGCGGGCATGGGCATGGCACTCATCGCTCTCGATTGTCCTGGCCAGGGTGGCCCCTCCGAGGATATTGGTGGATTTGAAGGCACGACGGTTGCTGGGCATATCGTCGCCGGTATCGACGGCGACCCGGCCAATCTTTACTATGTCCGCTTGCACCAGGATATCCGCATTCTGTGCCGTATTGTTCGCGAGCTCGAGGGCATCGATCTTTCCCGCGTATTTGTGAACGGCGCATCGCAGGGCGGCGGTTTGGGCATTGCGACCTGCGCGCTTAATAGTGAGCTTATCAATCGCGCTGCCATCCTCTATCCCTTCCTGTCGGATTTCCGCCTTGTTTGGGATCTGGATGCCGACGATATCGCTTATGAAGGCCTGCGTTATTGGTCGCGTTGGTTTGACGAGGACTCGACTCGTATTGAGGAGGCCTATGCCAAACTGGCGTACTTCGATTCCAAGAACTTTGCCCCCATGGTCAAATGCCCCGTGCTGTTTGGCACGGGCACAGCCGATATCGTCTGTCCGCCGGCGACGCAGTTTGCGGTCTACAACAATCTGGCCTGTGAGAAGCGACGCGAGTTCTTTGAGGGCTTTGGCCACGAGGAGATTCAGGACTTTGACGATCTGATCATTCCGTTTTTCTGCGAGGGAGGGGAGGCTCATGTCTAAGTGCGAGAGCAATATCGACGAGCTGATCGTCCCCGGGCTCGCGGAGATGCCTGGAACGGTTTCGTCAAGGCTCTCTGATTTCCGGGGTTGGCACGGCGATGCTTCGGCGGATGTTTCCGAATTAGAGACAGCCGCTTCGGACCTTGAGGTTTGCGGGCTGACTGTTACGGCGATTGATTTCGCCAATCCGTGCGCGCGCTACTCCGAGGTTTCCATTGAGCTCGGCGGGTATGTCGTACACGGTCGTTTGATTGAGCCCTTAGGCCATGCCCGGGCATCCGAGTTTGTGCCGCTCTGTCTGATGTTTCACGACATCGATCGACCCGTGCGTGGATGGCATCACATGACGAGATTTGCCGCCATGGGGTATGCCGTTCTCGCGCTGGATGACGATGTTGCTGGTGCGGACGACCTGCAGTGGGGGATTGCTTCGCCCGCTTTTGTCAAGCGCGTCCGTTGGGGCTGCGCGTTGGCGAAGGTCGCGCGCAATCTTGATGGCATGGATCCCGATCGCATTTTTGCATGGGGCGAGGGTCTTGGCGGCGGTGTCGCGCTGGCGGTTTCTGCTCTGGACGAGCGCGGACTTGCCTGCACGGCGGTTGCCAATCCAATTCCCGGTGGCCTCGAGGCTCTGTCGTCTCGGGTGCGCGGATCGGTGCTCATGGGCACGTCGCTCATGGATACCGTGAGCGACCCCAAGGGTCAGTTTGCCGTATTCAACGGTCTTGAGTGTGACCGGAGGCATATCATCTATGCCAAATACGCTCATGAGCGTATTAACGCGTTCGAAAACGAAGTCGTCGACTTCTTTAACCAAACGTTCTATCCGTGTTCTTTGGCCTAGACGGCCTGGACACTGCCAGCAAGAGTGAGCGGCATAGGGCCGCTCGCCAGACAGCTAAGGAGATTCTTGTGGCAACTCAGAAATTCACCGGCGTTATCCCTCCCGTCGTTGTTCCCGATACCGAAGACCACCAGCTCGACGTTGCCTCCTTTGAGCGCAGCATCAACCGCATGATCGATGCCGGCGTCGATGGTCTGTTCTTCTTGGGGTCTTCGGGCGAGGTCGTCTTCTCCACCGATGAGCGCCGTCGCCAGATTATCGCCGAGGCCGTTCGTATCGTCGACCACCGTGTGCCTGTTCTGGTCGGCATCATCGATACCGAGACCGAGCGCATGATTGAGCACGGCAAGGTCGCCCAGGAGCTGGGCGCCGATGCCCTCGTCGCCACCTGCCCGTTCTATGCCCTGCAGGGTATGACCGAGGTCGAGGAGCACTTCCGCATCCTGCACGAGGAGCTCGACCTGCCCATCTTTGCCTATGACATCCCCGTCTGCGTTCACACCAAGCTCCCCTGGAAGCTCCTTGCCAAGCTCGGCGCCGAGGGCGTCCTTGCTGGCGTCAAGGATTCCTCGGGTGATGACATCTCGTTCCGCTACCTCGTTCAGGAGAACGAGAAGAACGGCCATCCGATGAGCATCCTCACCGGTCACGAGGTTGTTGTCGACGGCGCCTATCTCGGCGGCGCTGACGGTTCCGTCCCGGGTCTCGCCAACGTTGAGCCCGAGGGCTACGTGCGTCAGTGGAAGGCCGCTCAGGCTGGTGACTGGGCTACCGTCAAGGCCGAGCAGGATCGTCTCAATGAGATCTCCCACATCTGGGATGTCACCTCGGGCGTCCAGGGCTATGCCGGTGGCGTCGGCGCCTTCAAGACCGCTATGAACCTCATGGGCATCTTCGACAGCCCGACCATGCCGCGCCCGGTGAAGGCCATGACCGGTGAGAACGTCGAGGCGATTAAGAAGGTCCTCCAGGACAACGGTCTCCTGTAAAGCTTCCCCAGGCACCCGATCTTGGGGCTCAAGTGGTCGGGCGTGACCCATTAGGTCAACGCCCGACCACTTTCACCCCAACCTCGGGCACCTGGGAAACCTTTACTGAGTTGCGGCGATAACACCGCCTTCATTTCCTGTAGTTGTTTTTATCTCCTAAGGAGAGCGACATGGAGAACAAGTACGTCTGCTCTGTCGATATCGGCGGAACTAAGATCGCGACTGCCATCATGGAGTACCCGGCTGACGGCAGCGTGCCCCATCCCGTTTTTGAGGCCGAGGTTCCTACCGAGGCCCAGGAGGGCGGCGAGGCCGTCTTCCAGCGTATCGAGGCGTCCATCAAGGCCGCTCTTGAGGCGAATCCCGATGTCGAGGTCCTCGGTGTCGGTATCGGTGCCGCAGGCGTCGTCGATCCCAAGACGGGCGCCATCGCGTATGCCAACGAGATCATGCCCGGCTGGTCCGGCGTTCAGTTGGGGCCGCGCCTGCGCGAGGACCTTGGTCTCCCCGTTGCCGTGGTGGGCGACGTGCAGGCTCATGCTCTGGGCGAGGCCCACTGGGGCGTCGGCAAGGGCAAGTTCTCCGTCTTGTGTCTGGGCATCGGTACGGGCATCGGCGGCGCATATGTCGAGAACGGCCGCGTGATGCAGGGCTTCCATGGTGCTGCCGGCCATATGGGCCACATCGAGTGTTCGGCTGCCGCCGGTATTCCCTGCGCCTGCGGGCGTTCTGGCCATCTTGAGTCGGTAGCCTCGGGCACCTCGATTGGCCGTATGTACGACGAGCGCTTCGGTCGCGTCGACCCCAGCCGTCCTTCGGTCGGTCGCGACGTGAACGACCTGTGCCGTGCTGGCGACGCAAAGGCGACCGAGGTCATCCATGACGCCGGCTTTGCGCTGGGTGCCAGCTTGGGCTCGCTCGCTAACATCCTGGACCCTGAGGTCATCGTGCTTTCGGGTGGCGTGATTCACCAAGGTCCCGATTGGCGTTCACAGACGTGGAAGGATTCGGTGCACGAGGGCTATGCCAGCCAGGCGCTCGATCCGCTTCAGGACACGCCGATCCTCATCGGTTCTCTGGAGGGCGACGCGCCGCTTATCGGTGCCGCCGAACACCTTCTTGCGTCGTTGAAGTAAACATAACTACCAAGTGCGCCTTCTGAGGTGCCGCAGATTGACGTGAAAGAGGGGCGAAGCGTACTTCGGTACGCGAGCGACGGTTTGAACGTCAAGGTGCGGTGTCTCAGAAGGCTGTTTTGAGAAAGGTTGAGTCGAACATGACCGTTGATCCTTTGATCCAGTCCCTGAAGGGCAAGCTCGTCGTGAGTGTTCAGGCGTATATGGGCGAGCCGCTTCGTACGCCCGAGACCATGGCTCAAATGTCTCGCGCCTGCGAGCTTGGCGGCGCCGCCGCTATTCGCTGCCAGGGTCTTGCCGACATCGCCGCCATTAAGGGCCGCTGTGAGGTCCCCGTCATCGGCTTGTGGAAGGATGGACACGAGGGCGTCTACATCACGCCGACGCTGCGTCATGCTCGCGCCTGCGTTGCTGCGGGTGCCGACATCGTGGCAATTGATGCCACTGATCGCCCGCGTCCTGATGGCAAGACCGTCGAGGACACCTTCCGTCCGCTGCACGAGGAGGGCGTGCTCCTGATGGCTGACTGTGCCACCATCGAGGATATTCGTCGTGCTGTCGACATGGGCTTCGACCTGGTGTCCACCACGCTTTCTCACGGTGTCGCCGCCATCGACTGCACCATGGCCGATGGCCCCGATCTGCCGCTCCTGCGTCAGGCGACCGAGGAATTCCCCGGCCTTCCCATCATCTGCGAGGGCCGCGTGCACACGCCCGAGGAGGCCCGCGCCGCGATCGATGCGGGCGCCTGGGCAGTTGTCGTCGGCACCGCCATCACGCACCCCACGAGTATTACAAGTTGGTTCAAGGCTGCGCTTGAGGCGTAAGACAGGCCTCGTATCCGCTTGGGACGGTATACTCAATAAAGGCAATTGATCGCGCGGGATCCGCTGGCCGGGTCCCGCGCTTGTTTTAGGAGGCACACATGCAAAAGGGAGATGCCATGGATGCGGCGGAGCGCTCGGAGCGCATCCCCGATATCGTCATCATCACCGGAATGTCTGGATCGGGCCGAACGCAGGCCATGCATGTGTTCGAGGACATGGGCTACTTTTGCATCGACAACTTGCCTCCGCGTCTGATCGCCCAGCTTGCCGAACTCGTCGGCATCAATACGGGCGTGGGCAGGCATCTTGCCGTCACCTGCGACCTGCGCAGCCAGGGCTTGTTCGATGAGCTACTCGATGCCGTTGCCGCACTCGAGGAGCGGGAAATGAGCTGTGACATTGTGTTTCTCGAGGCCTCTGACGAGGTGCTGATCCGTCGTTATAGCGAAAACCGCCGCCGCCATCCCATTGCCAAGCCGGGGGAGACTACGGCCGATGCGATTCAGCGCGAGCGCCTGCAGCTGCAGGGCGTTCGCGACCGAGCGGATATGATTATCGACACGAGCCGTCTGCGCACCTCTGCGCTGCGCAACAAGCTGCGTATGGCGTTCTCCGAGTTGTCCGACCAGCAGCTCATGGACGTTCACGTGTTCTCGTTTGGCTTTAAGCACGGCATGCCCGTCGAGGCGGACATTATGATCGACGTTCGCTTCCTGCCCAATCCGTTCTACGATCCCGAGATGCGCACCATGACCGGTCTCGATAAGAAAGTCTCCGACTTTGTTCTGGATCATCCCAAGACCCAGGAGTTCTGGAAGGCCTGGACGCAGCTGCTCGATACGGTCATGCCAGGCTATATCGCGGAGGGCAAGCCGCAGCTTTCTATTGCCATCGGTTGCACGGGCGGTCAACACCGCAGCGTTGCCATCGCCGAGGCCACGGCACGTTATTTGGAAGGCGCCCAATATCACGTGAGCATTTCCCATCGCGACCTGTCGCGCGCCAACACGAAAGCATAGGCCTGCATGTCGTTTACCGCCGAGGTGCGCGACGAGCTCGCGCGCTGCGAACCCGAATGTGAATACTGCGATTTGTCGACGCTTGCCGCCCTGACGCGTGTGAGCGGTACACTTTCGCTGGCCGGCTCCGGGCGGTATCGTTTGACGGTCGCGACCGAGACGGGTGCCGTCGCGCGCACGATGATCACACTGACGCATCGCATCCTTAAGCTCAAAACGGAATTCACCGTTCGTAAATCGGTCTTGCATAAGGTCCGTAACTATCTCATTACCCTGCCCGATCAACCCGACCTGGACAAGGCTCTGGTGCTGCTGGGCATTCTCGACCGCAGGGGAGGGCTCGTCGCCGGTGTTCCCCGGCACATCGTTGCTCGTCCCTGCTGCAGGCTTGCCTACATCCGCGGCGCGCTCATCGCCGGCGGTTTCGTGGCCGATCCCCGCGGCGACTTTCATTTGGAGATCGCGGTGCAGGGCGAGCAGTATGCCCGGGGGCTTTGCGATCTATTGGAGCAGATTGGGGTCCATGCGCGCGTTAACGCGCGGCGCGGATCCTTTGCTGTCTACATTAAGAGCGCCGAGGAGATCGAGCAGCTCCTAAAGCTGATTGGCGCCAAACGCAGCGTTGCCGAGATCGAGGAAGCGCGCGCGGTCAAATTGGTTAAGAACGACGTAAACCGTCGCGTGAATGCCGAACTGGCCAATCAGACCAGAAGTGCGGGTGCCGCCCAGCATCAGCTTGCGTTGATCGATGAGCTCGAACAGCGGGGTTTGCGCGACACGCTTCCGGACGCCTTGGCAGTCTTTTGCGACCTGCGCGAGCGCTATCCCGATCTGTCGCTGCGCGATCTGGGCGAGATGGCTGACCCTCCCTTGTCGAAGTCTGCCCTGTACCATCGCGTTTTGAGGCTTGAAAAGCTCATTGAAGCAAACAAGTAGTTTGAAGTATCGACTTATATACGGATTTAGCTGCTATTTTATTCTTTAAAACGTTTTAACGTAAATTTGATTTTCAATTTCGAGCATTCTCGTGAAATTCAAGTCAAAAAAAAGGTATATTAGGCGAGTGGTTAGTTTGTGGGCCTCAACGGCGGGCGCTGTAGCTCGCGGGGGCCTTACGAAAGGAGACACAATGGCAGTAAAGGTTGCTATTAACGGCTTCGGTCGCATCGGTCGTCTGGCTTTCCGTCAGATGTTCGGTCATGAGGGCTCCGAGATCGTCGCTATCAACGACCTCACCTCTCCCGATATGCTCGCTTACCTGCTGAAGTACGACTCCACGCAGGGCAACTATGCTCGCGATCACGAGGTCGTCGCTGGCGAGGATTCCATCACCGTTGACGGCAAGGAGATCAAGATCTACAAGGAGGCCGACGCCAACAACCTGCCTTGGGGCGACCTCGACGTCGACGTCGTTCTCGAGTGCACCGGCTTCTACACCAGCAAGGCTAAGGCTCAGGCCCACATCAACGCTGGCGCCAAGAAGGTCGTCATCTCCGCTCCGGCCGGCAGCGATCTGCCCACCATCGTGTACAACGTCAACCATGAGACGCTGACCGCTGAGGACAACATCATCTCCGCTGCTTCCTGCACCACCAACTGCCTCGCCCCGATGGCCAAGGGTCTGAACGACTTCGCTCCCATCGTGTCCGGCATCATGACCACCATTCACGCCTGGACCGGCGACCAGATGCCGCTCGACGGCCCGCAGCGCAAGGGCAACAAGCGTCGTAGCCGCGCCTGCGCCGTCAACATCGTCCCCAACACCACCGGTGCTGCCAAGGCCATCGGCCTGGTTCTCCCCGAGCTCAACGGTAAGCTCATCGGTGCCGCCCAGCGCGTCCCGACGCCGACCGGCTCTATCACCAACCTCTACGCTGTCGTTGACAAGAAGGTCACCGTCGACGAGGTTAACGCCGCTATGAAGGCCTACGCTGCCACCATCTCCGAGACCTTCGGTTACAACGAGGACGACATCGTCTCCACCGACATCATCGGCGAGACCCACGGCTCCATCTTCGACGCCACTCAGACCATGTGCTCTGACCTCGGCAACGGCCAGACCCTCGTTCAGGTCACCTCTTGGTACGACAACGAGAACTCTTACACCTCTCAGATGGTCCGCACCATCAAGTACTTCGAGAAGTTCGTTGCTTAATTTAGCTTTTAGCGAATAGCTCGTTGAGCGTCTAAAGAAGGGCGCGGCCTTATAGGGCTTACACCCTAGGGTCGCGCCCTTTTTATAGGAAATCGTCTGCCGTAATGGGAGGCAGACACGTACGAAAGGTAGAAGCAAACATGGCCTTTACCAAGAAGACCGTCCGCGACATCGATGTCGACGGCAAGCGCGTTCTCGTCCGCGTTGACTTCAACGTGCCTATCAAGGATGGCGTCGTTGGCGACACCACCCGTATCAAGGCTGCCCTGCCCACCATCAACTATCTCGTTGAGCACAACGCTCGCGTCATCCTCATGAGCCACCTCGGCCGTCCTGAGGGCACTGGCTTCCAGCCCGAGCTTTCCCTCGAGCCTGTCGCCAAGAAGCTCGCTGAGCTCTCTGGCCTTGACGTTGCCTTTGTCGCCGACACGTATGGCGAGAAGGCTGCCGAGGCTGTCGCCGCCGTCGAGCCGGGCAAGGTCCTCGTTCTCGAGAACGTCCGTTTTGACAAGCGTGAGAAGAAGAACGATCCCGAGATCGCCAAGAAGCTCGCTTCCTATGGTGACGTCTTCGTTCTCGATGCCTTCGGCACCGCTCACCGCGCCCAGGGTTCCGTCGTGGGCCCCGCCGCTTACCTGCCTGCCGTCGCCGGCTTCCTTCTCGAGAAGGAGGTCGACACGCTGACCGGTATCTTCGCCGAGCCCGAGCGTCCCTTCGTCGCTATCGTCGGCGGTTCCAAGGTTTCCTCCAAGATCGGCGTTCTCGATCACCTCATCGACTCCGCTGATACCCTGATCATCGGTGGCGGCATGGCCTACACTTTCTTCCTGGCTCAGGGCCTGTCCGTCGGTCAGTCCCTCAAGGAAGAGGACTGGGTCGAGCGCGCCGGTGAGATGCTCAAGAAGGCCGAGGAGAAGGGCGTCAAGATCCTGCTCCCCATCGACAACCGCGTTGCCGATCACTTTGGCGAGGACGCTGTCCCCGAGGTTGTCGCTTCCGACGCTATCCCCGACGACCGCGAGGGTATGGACATCGGCCCCAAGACCGAGGAGCTTTACGCCGAGGCCGTCAAGGGCGCCAAGACCGTGTTCTGGAACGGCCCCATGGGCGTCTTCGAGTTCGACAACTTCGCTCACGGCACCCAGGCTATCGCCGAGGCTGTCGCCGAGGCCGACTGCACCTCGATCATCGGCGGTGGCGACTCTGTCGCGGCTGTCAACAAGTTCAACCTGGCCGACAAGATGAGCTGGATCTCCACCGGTGGTGGCGCTTCCATGGAGCTCGTCGAGGGTAAGGCCCTGCCCGGAGTGGAGGCGCTTCTCGATGCCTAATCGCACCCTTCTCATCGCTGGTAACTGGAAGATGAACAACGACGTCGCCGAGGCCGCCAAACTCGCCGACGAGCTGGCTCAGGCTCTGCCCGAGGTTCCGGCTGGCGTCGAGGTGCTCGTCTGCCCTCCGACCATCGACATCACCACGGTTCATGACCGCATTCAGGCTGCCCCCATCGCCCTCGGTGCACAGAACGTGTACTGGGAGGCCAAGGGTGCCTTCACCGGTGAGTCCTCTTGTGACATGCTCAAGTCCGCTGGCTGCACCTACTGCATCATCGGTCACTCTGAGCGTCGCGACTACTTCCACGAGACCGACGAGGATCAGAACATGAAGGCCAAGGCCCTCGTTGCCGCAGGTCTTGTTCCCGTCTTCTGCTGCGGCGAGTCCCTTGAGGTCCGCGAGGCTGGCACCTATGTCGAGCACGTCGTGAACCAGGTCAAGGCTGGCCTTGCTGGTCTTGAGATCACCTGCCCCAAGCAGGTCGTCGTGGCCTACGAGCCCATCTGGGCCATCGGCACCGGCAAGACCGCTACCGCCGAGGACGCTCAGGAGGTCTGCGGCGCTATCCGTGAGACCCTCAAGGAGATGTTCGGCGAGGAGCTCGCTAACGGCATTCGCGTTCTCTATGGTGGCTCTGCCAAGCCCGGTAACATCGCCGAGCTCGTCGCCAAGCCCGACGTTGACGGCGCCCTCGTGGGCGGCGCTTCGCTCAAGGCTGCCGACTTCGCCTCTATGGTCGTCAAGGCAGGCGAGTAGGACATATGGCACAACGTCATCTTCCTGCACTCCTGATCATCATGGACGGCTGCGGCCTGGCTCCGTCCGATGGCGAGAACGCCGTCGCCGCTGCCAAGACGCCCTTCCTTGATAGCCTGTATGAGAAGTACCCCCACACCACGCTCGGCGCTTCGGGCGAGGACGTGGGTCTTCCCGATGGCCAGATGGGCAACTCCGAGGTGGGTCACCTCAACATCGGTGCCGGCCGCATCGTGTTCCAGGAGCTTTCGCGCATCAACAACGCCATCAAGGACGGCTCCATCGCCAAGAACGAGGTCTTCGTCAAGGCTATGGACGACGTCAAGGCTGACGGCAAGACTCTTCACCTCATGGGCCTTATGAGCCCTGGCGGTGTTCATTCTCACATGAACCACGTCGAGGCTCTGGTCAAGATGGCTGCCGAGCACGGTGTCAAGACCGTTCGCGTCCACGCCTTCATGGATGGCCGCGACGTTGACCCGCAGTCCGGCGCTGGCTACATGAGTGAGTTCTGCGCCTTCCTGGCTAAGATCTCCGAGGAGACCGGTTGCGACGCTCGCGTTGCCACCGTCTCGGGCCGCTATTGGGCCATGGACCGCGACAACCGTTGGGAGCGCATCCAGCGTGCCTACGACGTCATGGTCAACGCGTCCGATGCCGATGTCGACCCTGTTGCCGGTATCAAGGCCTACTACGAGAAGGATCCGCGCGGCGACGAGTTCGTCGAGCCCTTCGCTGCCCACAACGAGGGCATCCACGAGGGCGACGCGGCCATCTTCTTCAACTTCCGTCCCGACCGCGCTCGTCAGATGACCCGCGTGTTCACGGACAAGGAGTTCGACGGCTTTGAGCGCGAGCAGATCAAGCTTTCGCACTTTGTGACGATGACCGAGTACGATCCGACGTTTGACGTCGAGGTCGCCTTCCCCAAGACGTTCCCCGAGAACGTCCTGGCCGACGTTATCGCCGCCAACGGCCTGAAGCAGCTGCACACCGCCGAGACCGAGAAGTACGCCCACGTGACGTTCTTCCTCAACGGCGGCATCGAGGAGCCCAAGGAGGGCGAGGAGCGCGTGCTCGTCGCTTCCCCCAAGGTCGCTACCTACGATCTGCAGCCCGAGATGAGCGCTCCCGAGGTTACCGAGAAGCTTGTCGCCGCCATCAACGAGGATCGCGCTGATTTCTACATCGTGAACTTCGCGAACTGCGACATGGTTGGTCACACCGGTGTCTTCGACGCCGCCGTTAAGGCCGTCGAGGCCGTTGACGATGCCCTGTCTAAGGTTGTCCCGGCGATTCTCGCCAAGGGCGGCTTTGCGCTGATCACCGCCGACCACGGCAACGCCGATCACATGTTTGACGTTGCTTCCGACGGTTCCAAGCATCCGTTTACGGCTCACACCACCAACCGCGTTCCGTTCATCATCGTTGATGAGAAGGCCAAGCTCACCGGTATCGAGGACGGCCGTCTTTCCGATATCGCTCCGACCATGCTCACCATGGCTGGTATTGAGCCTTCCGCCGAGATGACGGGCCGCGTGCTCGCCACCGAGGCCTAATAGAAAACAAATACCGTTTTCTAGTAAGGGGGTTGTCCACAACCGGACAACCCCCTTTTTGGTATTTCTGCCATTTCTACCCCGTCCCCGAGTGGCGGGTAGGGGAGAGCGGGGGATTGTGGTACAGTACTGGAGTTTAAACTGTTCTATTAAGGAGCTTATCTATGGGTCCGTTCCAGATTCTTCTGTTTGTCGTTTGGGCTGTCTCTGCCGTGGCGCTGACGATTCTCGTCCTGATGCATTCCGGTAAGGGCACCGGCGTTTCGGATATGATCGCTAGCTCGCTGTATAACTCCAGCTCTGCCACGGGCGTCATGGAGCAGAACCTCGACCGCCTGACCGTCATCATGGCTGTCGTGTTTGCCGTGTGCGTCGTGCTGTGCATGTTCTTCTTCCCGCAGGGCATCGTCGGCTACTAAGCACGAGCCGCATAAATATTCAAAAAGGGTCCCGTAAGTGCGGGACCCTTTTTGTTTACATATTTGTAACAGAGTCAAAATATCCCCACATACTTCGCCCAACTAAAGAAATTCTCGACCGTTAACCGGAATTAGCCCCAAATTGTGTATAAAATGCGCTACTGTATTGCAAAACGTTGGTCCGTTGTGCATAACCAGCCATAGCAGCGGGCGGCGTTTTGATGGTTCGGATCGGATTGTCTCGACATGTGTCCGACTGAACATTTCTTTGTCCTATCTCATAAGGAGGATGGCATGGCTGATTCTATGTTCCACCAGCCCGTTATGGGTCGTCGCGCCTTTGTTGGCGGCACCCTTGCTGCGAGCTCCATGGCTTTTCTTGCCGCATGTGGCAAGAAGGGTGGCGACGCTTCCGGTTCTGAGTCCGGTTCGACGCTGAACTTCTACATCAACAACCCGGTCTGCATCGACCCCTACAATGTCCAGGAGGACCAGGGCACTCAGGTCGAGTACCAGCTCTTTGACGCTCTGACCTCTTACGACGCCGAGAAGGGCGAGATCGTTCCGCTGGCTTGCGAGTCCTTTGAGTCCAACGACGACGCCACCGAGTTTACCTTCAAGATCAAGAAGGCCAAGTTCCACAACGGTGACGACGTTACCTCCAAGTCCTTCAAGCTCGGTTGGGAGCGTCTGGTCAACACCAAGTCGGCCATCGCTACCGAGTACGGTCCTTCCGAGGTCTCCTATCACCTTTCCATGGTCGAGGGTTATGACGACCTGCTTGCCGGTAACGCTACCGAGCTCAGCGGTGTTACGTGCCCCGACGATGAGACCCTCGTCGTCAAGCTGTCTTCCGCTTACGCCGACTTCCCCTTCGTCGCCTCTCATCCGGCTCTGGCCCCGGTTCCCGAGTGCGCCGAGTCCGATGTCAAGAGCTTCTATCTTGCCCCGGTCGGTAACGGCCCGTTCATGATGGACGGCAAGTGGGAGGATGGCCAGGAGATCAACGTCAAGAAGTTCGACGATTACTATGGCGACAAGGCCAAGATCGATGGCATCCACTTCCAGGTCATCAAGGACATGGAGACCGCTTACAAGGAGTTCCAGGCCGGTAACCTCGATGTCTGCGACGTTCCCGTCGCTCAGATCGATGCCGCCAAGAAGGATCGCGGCGTGTCCAAGGACGGCTACACCATGGGTGACGGCGAGCGCATGCTGCTCGGCGCCGAGCCTTCCACGTACTATCTGACCTGCAACACCACGGCCGAGCCGTTCAACAACGCCGACCTGCGTAGGGGTATCTCCCTGGCCATTAACCGTGAGGCCATCTGCAAGACCATCTTCAAGGGTACCCGTACCCCTGCCGACGGCATTGTTCCTCCGGGCATCGATGGCTACAAGGAGGGCGCATGGGAGTTCTGCGCCTACGATGTCGACAAGGCTAACGAGTACCTCGACAAGGTTGCTCCCGCTGGCGCTAACGGGGATCGTGGCATTAGCTTGACCCTGTCCTACAACCAGGACGGCGGTCACAAGGAGATCATGGAGTCCATCATCGGCGACCTCGCCAAGGTTGGCGTTACCGCTGTCTCCGATACCCCTGAGTGGTCTGCCCTGCTCGAGCAGTATCAGAACTTTAACTATCAGTTCGGTCGTCTGGGTTGGATTGCCGACTACCCGATCATGGACAACTTCCTGTATCCGCTGTTCCACTCCGACTCCCTCGGTGGCGACAACCGCTCCGGTTACAACAACCCCGAGTTCGACGCCAAGGTCGACGAGGCTCGTACTATTGTTGACGACGAGGAGCGCGTCGCTAAGATGCAGGAGGCCGATGCAATGGTCGCTGCCGACTGCCCGGTCATCCCGATTATGTTCTACACGCACACCATCGCCGGCTCCGATCGCATCAAGCACCTCTATGTCGATCCGCAGAAGCACGCCGATCTGGGTACCACTGAGCTCGCCTAAGAGTTTGCAGCTTCCGTGAGGGTCAAGTATTTACGTAGACCTCATGGGAAACATACAGTTCTCCCTAACCTGGGGTAAACTGGCTGATGGTAATTTTGGGATGCCGGTCTGGCGATCGGCATCCCATTTAGGTTAATCCCTAGATAGGGGAGTGGTATGGGTAAGTACATCGTTAAACGTGTGCTTCAGTTCATCCCGGTGTTTTTGGGCGTTACGCTGATTCTGTTCGCCCTCCAGAATATCGTGCCGGGAGATCCGATCAAGCTGATCGGTGGAGACAAGGCTCTGTCCCCCGAGGTGGAGCTTCAGCTTCGCGTTCGCTATCACCTGGTCCAGACGGACGAGGACGGCAACGCGATCCTTGACGAGAACGGCGACCCCGTTCAAACGTCGCTCGTGGACCGTTACTTGTATTACATGAACGGCCTGCTTCATGGCGATCTGGGCAATTCGTATCAGCGCAAGCTGCCGGTTACGGATATCTTTGCCCAGAAGTATCCGTATACGGTCAAACTTGCCGCGTGCGCCATCGTGCTCGAGGCAATTATGGGTATCGGTGCGGGTATCATTTCGGCGGTAAAGCGTTATTCCTTCTGGGATATTTTGGTAACGCTCACCACGTCGATCCTCGTTGCGGTCCCGGCCTTCTGGCTCGGTATGTTGCTGCAGCTGTTCTTTGGCGTCATCCTCAAGGACGCCACGGGCGGTGCAATCTCCATGCCGATCTCGGGTGCCGGCGGTTCCAGCTCTCAGTATCAGGATTGGATGCACTATGTGCTTCCGACCATTACGCTGGCTTCGGTTTCGACCGCTTATGCTGCCCGCATTATGCGCTCGCAGCTGCTTGACGTCATGAACCAGGATTACATCCGTACGGCAAAGGCGAAGGGTCTCTCCAATCGCGCGATCATCGTCAAGCATGCGCTTAAGAATGCACTCATCCCCGTCGTTACCTATATTGGTGTCGACTTTGGTGGCATGCTTTCGGGCGCCATCCTGACCGAGACGGTCTTTAACTGGCCCGGTATCGGCTATGAGGTCTATCGCGCCATTAGCATGCGTGACTGGCCCATCGTTATGGGCGGCGTTACGCTCATCGTCGTCGTCGTTATGGTGATCAACCTGCTCGTCGACATTAGCTATGCATTCCTCGACCCACGCATCCGCCTTGGCGGTCCGTCGGATAAGGCCTAAGGGAGGTACGTCTCATGCAGGAAACTGATTCTCAGTCTCAGGAGCAGGCTACCGCCACCAAGGCCGCATCTGCTCCCGCCAAGTCCCGCACGCTGTGGGGCGACGCTTTTAAGCGTCTTCGTAAGAACAAGCTCGCCGTTATCGGTGTCTGCTGGATCATCATCGTCGTTGTGGTTGCACTGACCGCAGATCTGTGGGCTAAGCCCTGGCTCGGTTCGCCGACGGCTTCCGACTCGACCACCATGGCCGAGACGTCGCTGCTGGCTCCGTGTGCAGAGCACCCGTTTGGCACCGACGCCCTTGGTCGTGACATTCTCGTCCGCGTTATCTACGGTGCGCGCGTTTCGCTGTCCGTCGGCATTATGGCCACCGCGATCTCCACGCTGATCGGTCTGGTCATGGGTGCTCTGGCGGGTTTCTACGGCGGCATCTGGGATACGATCATCATGCGCTGTGCGGACATCTTCCTGGCGTTCCCGTACGTGCTGTTCGTTGTCGCCATGATCGCCGTTATCGGCCGTGGCCTTCAGAACGTCTTTATCGCCATCGGTATTCTCGGCTGGCCTTCGATTGCGCGCGTCTTCCGATCCGCGATCCTGACGGTCAAGGAAAACGACTATGTTGATGCTGCGCGCGCGATGGGTGCATCTGATGCTCGTATCGTCGTGCGTCACATCTTCCCGAACTCCGTCGCCTCCATCGTGGTCTACGCGACCATGAACATTGGTGGCGCCATTCTGACCGAGTCCGCTCTGTCCTTCCTCGGCATGGGCGTTATTCCGCCTACGCCTTCGTGGGGCTCCATGATTCAGGACGGTCAGCAGTATCTTCTGACTGCTCCCTGGATGATGATCATGCCCGGTCTGGCAATTCTCTCGACGGTGCTTGCCTTCACCCTGCTGGGTGACGGTCTGCGCGACGCCCTCGACGTCAAGATGAAGGACGCATAAGGATGAAGAAGAACAAGAACTATGTGGACCTGAAGGACCAGCCGGTTCCCGAGGGCCAGCATCTGCTCGAGGTCGATGACCTTAAGATGTATTTCCACACCGAGGATGGCGTTGTTCGCGCTGTCGACGGTGTCTCCTACACGCTCGATCGCGGCGAGACCCTGGGCGTCGTCGGTGAGTCCGGCTCCGGTAAGTCCGTGACCGCCATGACCATCATGGGTCTTATCTCGATGCCTCCGGGAAAGATCGAGGGCGGCGACGTTCGCTATCGCGGTCGTTCTATCCTCGAGATGACCGAGGAAGAGATGCAGCACATTCGCGGTAACGACATCGCGATGATCTTCCAGGATCCTATGACCTCCTTGAACCCGGTCTATAAGATCGGCAAGCAGGTGGGCGAGGGTCTTCGTCTGCACCGCGGCTACTCCAAGCAGGAGGCGCTCAAGCGTGCCACCGAGCTTTTGGACCTCGTTGGTATTCCCGAGCCCGAGAAGCGCGTCAATGAGTATCCGCACCAGTTCTCTGGCGGTATGCGTCAGCGCGTCATGATTGCCATGGCTCTTGCCTGCGATCCCGATATTTTGATTGCCGACGAGCCCACGACTGCCCTGGACGTTACCATTCAGGCTCAGATTATCGAGCTTATGCAGGAAATGCAGGAGAAGAACGGCAACGCCATCATCATGATCACCCATGACCTGGGCGTTGTCGCTGATATGGCCGACAAGATCATGGTTATGTACGCCGGCCGTCCCGTCGAGTTCGGTACTGCTGAGGAAATCTTCTACGAGAGCCGCCACCCCTACACCTGGGGCCTTATCCGCTCCATCCCGGAGCAGGCCATCGAAGAGAAGAAGCCGCTTACGCCGATTCACGGCAACCCGCCTTCGCTCATGAACCTGCCCGAGGGCTGCGTGTTCTCGCCTCGTTGTCCCTATGCGACTGATAAGTGCCGCAAGCAGCGCCCCGAGCGCGTTGTCACCGAGTCTGGTCATTACTCTGCGTGCCACTACTCCGGTGACCCCGAGTTCCTCAAGAACGCTCCTGAGACGTCCCGTACGCGCAAGGATTCCAAGAAGGGAGGCGAGGCGTAATGGCAGATACCAACGAGCGTACTCCGCTGCTGAAGGTCGAGCACCTCTCTAAGGAGTTTCCCGCTGAGTCCGGCATGTTCGCCAAGCGCTTCTCCAAGCGTGTCGTCTCTGCTGTGAATGACATTTCGTTCGAGATTTATCCGGGCGAGACCTTTGGCCTGGTCGGCGAGTCTGGTTGCGGTAAGTCCACCACGGGCCGCACCATCATGCGCCTGACCAAGCCGACGGCAGGCAAAGTGTTCTTCCAGGGCAAAGACGTTGCCGAGATGAGCAAGCACGAGATCAAGGATATGCGTCGCGAGATGCAGTTCATCTTCCAGGACCCCTATGCTTCGCTGAATCCCCGCATGACCATCGGCGAGATCGTCTCCGAGCCCATGACCATTCACGGCGTGGGCACCAAGGAGGAGCGCATTGAGCGTGTCCGCGAGCTGCTGGACGTCGTCGGTCTGAACCCCGAGCACATCAACCGCTATCCGCACGAGTTCTCGGGCGGCCAGCGCCAGCGTGTCGGCATTGCCCGCGCATTTGCGCTGAAGCCCAAGCTGATTATCTGCGACGAGCCGGTTTCCGCTCTGGATGTTTCCATCCAAGCACAGGTCCTGAACCTGCTTAAGGAACTTCAGGACAAGTTCGGTACGGCTTATCTCTTCATTGCTCACGACCTCTCTGTCGTGCAGCACATCTCCGACCGTGTTGCCGTTATGTACCTGGGCAAGATGGTCGAGGTTTCGGACTGGAAGACGCTCTACAGTGAGCCTCACCATCCGTACACGCAGTCGCTGCTGTCTGCTGTGCCGGTGCCCGATCCTGACATCCAGAAGACTCGTAAGCGCATCATCCTCGCCGGCGATCCGCCGTCACCGCTGGATCCGCCGACCGGCTGCCGTTTCCACACGCGCTGCCCGATCGCGCAGGGCATCTGCTCCGAGAAGCTGCCTGAGTTTAAGGAAGTTGCCCCGGGCCACTGCTGCGCCTGCCACTTCGCGGAGCCGTTCCCGATCAAGGAATCGCACATCGACCTGTAGCCGGTTGTTATCGTCCGGGCCCGCGCTGGACTTAGTTTTCAGAACGTCCTCGACCATGGAAACCCCCTTATCCTGCTCCTTCGGAGCCGCGGATAAGGGGGTTTCCTGGTCTGACGCTCCTATTTGGCAAGGTGTTTTTTAGAATCCATTTTGCGCTCGGCCTCGAAGGCCTGCCTGTCCCAATCGAGCGGAAGTCCGGCCTCGACCCATGCCTCGTAGGCCCTCCTTATGGGCTTGAGCTCCCTTTGGCCCCTCTCCAGCATCGAGATGTACTTCTCGCTGGTTCCCAATATGGACGCCGCCCTCACCTGGCTGACCCTCGCCGCGCGCCTGGCCGCCACGAGCCCCGAGGCGTCCTCGGGCCTCCTGACCTCGTGCGGGCGCATCAGCGCCCGGTACGCCTCCCTGGCCACGTAGCGCTTGAGGCACCTCATGACCTCCCTGTCGCTCTTCCCCCGCGCCCTGGCCCTCTCGGCGTACTCGGCGGTCTCGGGGTCGCGCATGGCCCTCTGCCTCGCGATCTCGTGCAGAGCGCTGTTCGCCTGCCGGTCGCCGCCCCTGTTGAGCCTGTGCCTCACGCTCGCCAACAGCCCCTCGGGCGGCGCGGTGGCCACCATCGCGGTCCCCCTGTGCGGGGCCTGACGAATCAGGCCCTCACACTGGCATACCTCGCAACCAAACGCTTCCCGGATAATTCATGAGGCCGTACTCGTATTCGAGCCTGCCTATCTCTGCGGCAAGCGCCTCCGTCATGTAGAAGTTTTTCGTGCGGCCCGTCGACTTCGCCAGGCGGTCGTACCTGTTCGCAAGGTCCTCGGGGATTCTCAGGGCTGCGGTGGCGGTTGCCATGACGCACCTCTTGGTTAGATGTAATACGTATATTTCTTTCTATCACATCACCCGAACCCCGCACCGGCGTACGGCCGCATCTGCTTTTTACCTTACATTGTGTCAACCGGTCCATGCCCGGCATATTCTGCCGGATTGAATCAACCGTTAAATCAATCCGAGCCTTTAAGGGGCGGTTGAAATCCTTCGAGGACTGAGGGCACCGTCCCTAGGTCGGCTCCTCGATGGCCTCGGCTGAATTCCCCTGCAATCGACCGCATGGGTTCCGGCACGGGGTTCTGGCGCTGCCCGAACGGGGCGCAAGACTCGGCCGTCGGTCGTGCCGGACGGCATACGTTTTGAGACCGGCAAGCTGTTGCCGGCTCGAGGACAGCGGCCCGGTGCACCGGGCCGATCAATAGAGGACTCAGGTTCACAGCGCAGTTTCTTGGGGCTCGCATATATAGGAAGACTTGATCGGCAATCGATTTTAATGAAGTCGACAGCGCATGTCAGAGCTTTCAACAAATTTAACAGCCACCCTTTATATCCGCACGCGCGTAATTCAACTCATAAGGACCGGCTATCCCTTACCTGTGACACAATCTCAAACGCACAGAACAGAATCATCAGTCCAATCATCGCATAAGAGGCAGCCGAACCTTCAAGCACTATTCCACAAAGAACAATCTCCGCGCCGCCAATAAGAACTGTTATCAGGCGCTCTGCCTTTTTGCTCTCGCCGCTCGCATAAAAAGGCGGCAAAGCGCACAAGATCACATATATCCCGGGAAGGGAATACAGGATCGATAGTCCAAGCCCCCCATCAACCGCAGTGTTTTGCGTAAGAATCAACTGAACCCAAACGGCAATTATCACTGAGCAGGTTGTCGATAAAAGAAGACTAGAAATATAGCACGCAACAAAGTCCCGTCGCATTCGAACAGAGAAATCCGCGAACTCTCTTCGCCGCGTGGAAACAATAAGGTACACAGAAATTGCAATAGAACCAATCAGAGAAAACAGCGGAACAACCAGCAATTCAAGCTTATTACCCCATCGATCAACCATACCCCCACTCCAATGAGCGGGAATTGTATCAGGGAGGACTGACCAAGCCGTCCATAGAATCAGAAATGGAAGAATAGAGAGGATGAAAGATGATAACACTGCAGTATTTTTTTTTGAGGCTCTCATCGATTCCGCATCTCCTTGCGCGCCCACATTCCACTCCGCCTTAAATCAAGTATACGTTTTGAGACCGGCAAGCTGATGCCGGCTCGAGGACAGCGGCCCGGTGCACCGGGCCGATCGATAGCGGTCTCAGGTTCACAGCGCAGTTTCTCAGGGCTCGCATATATAGGAAGACTTGATCGGCAATCGATTTTAATGAAGTCGACAGCGCATGTCAGAGCTTTCAGCAAACCGCAGGTAAATTCGTATACCAAAAATTGGTACACGGATTTACCTGCGATGTTCATGCTTGTTCAAAAGCCTATCAAGCGATATATCCATTATTTTAATGCGCGCGCCTGAGCTTTTGACTGAAGTGGCAGTCCGACCGCCGGCAGGCGGCCACGCTATATCCAAAGGCCACGCCTACTCCCCGTGCCCGGCTACGTCGACGACCCAGTGCTGCCCGTCGAGTTCCTGCCGCAGAGCTACATCAGGGACGTCTTATTGGGGGACGACCACATGGAACCCGGGAGATCAAGCTGTACGGCTGATCCATCCGTCAACAACATGTCAAAGCCCCAAAACCCAACAGGATCGCGAACGAGGGGATGAATTGACCGCCCGGGTATTTGCGCCCGGGCGGTCAATTTTATCAAGCATGGGTGCGATTCTGTGAGGCCATTTTTCTGGCATCCGCCGTTTGCTCCGGTCTCAACGCACCCATCGACCGTTCAGTTATCTTTGCGAACGCGACCACGTGCGCATTTGTCGAACAATCAAATGTCCGACAATGTCTGACGGAGCTGTCAGACATTCACGCACGAACAGGTGAGCTTCGCGAGCGATTGTAGGCAACTAGTAGCCCCAGCTGCGTCTTTGGCGCAGGTTCGACGTCTGACATCTTGAATGTCTGACGTTGAACGAAGCTGGTTGATAACAAGCAGGTGGAATAAACATGGAGCCCGACACCTCTCGCGCAATCGGCGCGCGGCAAGGGTCTGGCCCATCTCATATGTTGCCAACGCTAACGGTGAACCTGAGCGCCCGGGCACATTCTTTGTTGGCTGAAACCGGCATAGCAACTAGCGGAAGGCATCATCGAAGGAGTGTGCTGGAAAGCACCCGTCTCCTTAACTGTTAGAAATGCAAGTTAAAAATCTATGTGGCCAATGTGATACCGTTGAACCAGCGTATCGATACCGCTCAGCCATTCGCCTCGCCCCCGTCGCATGTACCTTCATCCGGTCTGTTACTTTTAATCTAACAATTCTTTGAGGAACGTAGGTGCTTCTGAATGTGCTGTCGACTCCTTCTCAAACTAATCCTAAGAGACAAGGCCGTATGGATCTCCACGCTCGTTCTCGCTGCAGCCTTTTCCGTCCCCATTGCGTTCAATTCACCCATCTACGGCCCCTTCTTTATGAAGCAGGGCATGCGGGGCTTTGTCGACGCATTCAATACGCGCGCGCCCCAGGCCGGCGGCACAGACCTATCTCCAGAGCAGCAAGATGACGCGGAGCTTGCAAGATACGCGAACGCCGCCCTTGCCGCTCAAACCGACGCCGCCTTTCTCGATTCTGCCGAGAGCTACTACGCGCTCATGGACGAGGGCTTCCAATCCGGGTCCATCGTGGGAGACCGAGAGACCAATGACGCGGCGCTCGCATATTGCCGTGCCCTGAGCAGCTCCGGCATCACGGATATCCCGGCCTCCGCAAACGACCTGCCGTTCCTTTCCTTCCTGCCTTACGCCATTGCCACGGCGCCGTCTTTCCTTCCCTTCATCCCCTTCCTTCTCTCGTCGATACTCGTGCTCGGCGCCACAAGGCCTGCGACCCTGGCGGCAAAGGCGCCCGTGCCCAAATTCCGGCGCCTTATCCAGACCGTGTTTTCGATAATCGTCGCGGGGACCGCGATGCTCCTCGCCGGCCTCGCACCCGGGGGCATTTACGCCTTGGCCCTAAACGGCTTCGGGCAGATCGGGTACCCGATCTCCTTCTTCCATAACGGCGCGCTCACTACCACGACCGCGGGAAACGTCTTCACGACCATACTTCTCGCGCTGCTTGCGGGCGGAACCTTGATATCCGTTTGCTCCGCCGTCCTATCGACCGCAACGAGGCGCGTCCTCGCGGGCCCCCTTACCTCCGCGCTGCTTGTCGCGGCCCCGGTATTCCCGTTACTGTCCGATTCGGCACTGGGGCATAACGCCGCGCTCGAGCTCCTGCCGCTGGCCGTGTTCTCGCCTATCGAGGCAACGGGTTACGTGGGATGCTTCCCGACAGAATTCATCGGCTCCGGTTCGGGCGGCGCATCGATGCTTGCCGTGGCCCTGGCATACGTCGCGGTCCTTTTCGCGGTCGGCGCCGTTGCGACACGTTCCCCCAAACAGCCTGGACCCGCGAAAAAGCACCATGGGCTCGAGCTTCTGGACGCGAGCGTGGGATACGGGAGCACGACGGTACTTTCAATCGGGTCGCTTTTCCTGAGCCCGGGAACGGCGGCGGGGCTCGTCGCTCCCAACGGCTCGGGGAAAACCACCCTTCTTGAAGCGCTGTCGGGCCAATTTCCCACCCGCATCCGCTCGGGAAGCCTGGCGGCAGACGGAATCTGCCAACGTCGATCAGCCGAATTTGCAGAACTCGTCTACCTGAGCTCTTCGGGCAGCGCGGATCTCTATCCCACGCTATCGGCCATCGAGCACCTTGCTTTCGTTAGGGAGGCGTGGAAATCGGCCGCCGACATCGACTCGCTCTGCGACTCCCTCGGAATCTCCCCATATCTCGACAAGCCGACCCGTAAACTTTCGACAGGAATGAAGCAGGATCGCGTCGAAAATGTTGGTGTAAGGGTGACGCCCTAGCGCCCGTTTAACGAAG
>UQIQ01000010.1 GCA_900541185.1 uncultured Collinsella sp. | reverse complement strand
GAGATGACGTCGAGTCTCGTGGGCTCGGAGATGTGTATAAGAGACAGCTCTATACCATCCTGATCGCCGCCGACGACGATCCCATGCTCGCCCCGTTCTACCCCGAGCTTTCACGCGAAGTCCGCGAGTTTGTGAAGGCACAGGCCGAAAAGCGCCGCTATGTGTTTGTCGGCGAGCCCCTCGTTCGCTTTATGATCGACCCGCAGCTGCGTGCCGGTAAGTTCTCGGTCTTTGCCGAGAACGTCGACGCCCCCACGCTCGGTCGTCTGTACGAGGAAGAGCGTGCCTACCAGAATGGCCTGGGCCAGAACAACTCTGCCGCAAGCCGCGCCGCCAGCGCTCCCCGCGCCGGCAAGCAGCAGTTTGCTGCCCCGCAGCAGCAGCGCCCCGCCGCCATGCCCCAGCAGCAGCCGACGCCTCGCGCCGCCGCTCCCGACCCGCTTGCCGTGGCAGACCCCTTCGCGCCTAGCGTCCCCGACCCCGCCGCCGCACCCATCCCGGTGCCGCAGACCGTCTCGCGCGACTCGCTTGCCGGCATGGGCGGAGCCGCCGCGACCGGTGCCGCCGTGGGCCTAGGCGCCGCAGCCGGCATCGCCTCCAACATGGCGAGCACTCGCGCCCCGCAGCGCCCGCTCGCCCAGCTCGTCGACGTCGTGAGCGGCGAGAGCCATAGCATCACCTCCGCACAGGTGACCATCGGTCGCGAGCGCTCAGTTTCCGACATTGCCCTGCGCGACCCCAACGTGTCGCGCCGCCACGCCCAGCTCACCTTTACGGGCTCGGATTGGTCGATCGAGGACCTCAATTCCACCAACGGCACGCTCGTCAACAACCGCCGCATTACGCGCTGCCCGCTGCGCAACGGCGATCTGCTGACGTTTGGCCTGAGTACCTTTGAATTTAGGGGATAGTCGCTTATGAACATCGATATCGTCCTTTTTGCAGGCCGCATCGTCCTGGTCGCCCTGCTCTATATCTTCCTGTTCGCCGTCATGAAGACCGGCGTGGGACTTGTGCGCGGGCAGCGCCGCGACTCGGCTATCTGGACGATTGATGTGGACAAGGGTCCGCGCGGTATCCGCGGCATCCACGTAGACATGCTCGGCCCCGTCATCGTCGGTCGCTCGCCGTCTTCGGACATCTGCATCAACGAACCGTTCGTCTCGGCCTCGCATGCGCGCTTTTCGCTGCAGGGCCCGGCGCTCATCATCGAGGACCTCAACTCGCTTAACGGCACGCTCGTCAACGGCCGCCAGCTCGTGGAGCCCGCGACGCTGCGTGAGGGCGACGAAGTCCAGATTGGCGACGTGGTCATGAAGGTGAACCGTCGATGATCGACGAGGAGAACAAGTCCGCAACTATGACCGAGGCACCGGCTGCCGCCGCAGCTGCGCCGGCCCACGCCGCTCCGGCGGGCTCCGCACCCGTGGAACCCGAGGACACCGTGTTCTCCCTGCCTCTTTCGCATGTAACGCATGATATTTCGGATCTCGCCGATAACGAGGACGAAGAGGATGCCGTAGCGGCGCCCATCGGCGCACATGCTGCGGAACAGCCCACAGCGCCCGAAGCAACCCCGGCGCCGGCTCACTTTGCAGAGCCCGTCGCCGCGGCAATCAACGAGAGCGCTGCGGTGTTTGCGGCACCCGAGCCCGCCGCGCCGGCGTTTCCCATAGCCCCGGCATCCGAGGTTGCGCCCGCGTCTACGCCGGCGCCCGAGGCAGGGACATCCCCCGAGGACGGCCCTGCACCCAAGACCCCGCAGCCTGCGCCCGCAAGCGAGTCCGATGCCGTGGCCGAGCCCGCCGCCCAGTCGCAAAACACGCCCGCGCCGTCGCACTTTGCGACGCCCGAGCCTATAGACGTCAGCCCGCAAGATGACGAGTCGACCGCCCGCGTTTCCGAGGAGCCCGACTCCCCGGACACCGGCGATTCCGAATCAAACGCCGAGACCGACACCGTCTCTCCCGGTGACACAGCCGAGATCGACGTTGCCGCCGTTGAGGCCAAGCTCAAAGACCCCGGCTCGACCATGAGCTTTGAACCCCTACCCGAGGAGCGCATCGAGACCGACTCGACCTATGATGCCGGCACCACCACGCAACTCATGTGGGGCGCCCGCTCCGACGTTGGCTGCGTGCGCCCGCACAATGAGGATTCCTACCTGGTGCAGTCGCCGCTCTTTTGCGTATGCGACGGCATGGGTGGTCACGCTGCCGGCGAGGTAGCCTCTTCTATCGCCGTCGAGACTATTGCCAAGACGGCCCCACAGTCCGCCGACGCAGCACGCCTGGCCGCAGCCGTCGAGGCTGCCAACGCCGCCGTAATCGAGGCGGCCCTGAACGGCCTGGGCAAGCCCGGCATGGGCTGCACAGCCACCTGCGCCTACATCGAAAACGACACGCTCGCCATCGCCCACGTGGGCGACTCTCGCGCCTATCTGCTCCACGAGGGCACGCTCATCCGCGTGACCCGCGACCACTCCTACGTGGAGGAGCTCGTGGACGCCGGCGAGATCACGGCAGACGAGGCTCGCGTCCACCCCAACCGTTCGGTCATCACCCGCGCGCTGGGCTCGGACCCCGCCATGTATGCCGACCACTTCACTCTGCATATCGAGGAAGGCGACCGCCTGGTCCTGTGCTCCGACGGCCTCTCGAGCATGATTCCCGATAGCGATATCGAGAACATCGCCACGCAGTCCTCAACCGCGCAAATCTGCGTCGACAACCTAGTGGACGCGGCGCTTGCCGCCGGCGGCCACGACAACGTGACCGTAGTAGTCGTTGACCTGGTTGACGATGGCGTCATGCGCGAGGCGCAACGCGTGCGTCGCCGCAACGTTACTATCGCCGCCATCCTGGCCCTCGTCTTTGTGCTGGCAGCTGGCATCTGGGCCTACACGGGTGTCACCGGCTCGTACTACCTGGGTACCTACCAGGGCAATGTCGCCGTCTGGCGCGGCCTGCCCGGCAAGCCACTCGGACTCAAGCTCCACTGGCTCGAAAGCGAAACCAGCATCAAGCTGTCCGACCTGCCCGAAGACACGCAAAACCGCCTCAAGGCGGGCATTCCGCAAACAAGTGTCGACGATGCGCAGGACACGATATCCAAGTACCGCCACCAGATCGACGAGGAGCAGACCCGCCAGGTGATCGACGCGCAAACGATTCGCGACAACACCAATCAGGGATCGACCTCCGAATCAGATTCCGAGAAAACCGCCGAACAGTCCGCCGAGGCCGAAGCCTCCGATAAGAATTAGAAAGGGAGTGCCGCTTATGAGTCGCCGCAACACCGAGCTGCTCTTGCTCATCGCCTCGGCGTTCCCCGTCATCCTGCTGTATGCGATGTACGTCCTCACCGCGGGCGCTGCCATCTCCTTTGAGACGCTCGCCGTACCGATCGGCCTCTTTGCCGCCTTTGCCGCGGCCCACATTGCCGTGCGCATCTTGGCGCCCGGTGCCGACCCCGCCATCCTGCCCATCGTATTTATACTTTCGGGCATCGGCATCACGTTCGTGACGCGTCTCGCCCCCGCTCTCGCCATCTCACAGCTCATCATCCTGTTTGTCTCGGTGGCGCTCATGGTGGGAACGCTTGCACTGGTCAAAAACCTCGACGTGGTCATGCGCTACAAGTACACCTTTGGCATTATCGGCATCATCCTGCTGATGCTGCCTATCTTTATCGGCACCACGATCTCGGGCTCCAAGCTGTGGATTCGCATCGCGGGCTTTACCATCCAGCCCGGCGAGTTCGCCAAGGTCTTTATCGTGCTGTTCCTAGCTGGGTACCTGGCCGAGAACCGCGAGCTGCTCTCCATCTCCAACCGCAAGATCCTGGGCTTTAAGATCCCTCGCCTGCGACTACTGCTGCCGCTGTTTGCCGTGTGGGGTGTGTGTCTGCTCGTCGTCGTCTTCGAACGCGACTTGGGTTCGGCCGTGCTGTTCTACACCATCTTCTTGCTGATGCTCTACGTTGCCACGGGGCGCTTTTCGTATGTCGTTATCGGCCTTGCGCTCTTAGCCGTCGGAGCCGTGGGCGCCTACAAGTTCCTGTCTCACGTTCAGGTGCGTTTCCAGGTTTGGCTCGATCCGTTTAAGGACGCCCAGGGCCAGGGCTACCAGATCGTCCAGTCGCTCTTCTCGCTTGCCGATGGCGGTCTGGTCGGTGTTGGCATCGGCAACGGCATGGCCAACAACATCCCTGTCGTCGAGTCCGACTTTATCTTCTCGGCTATCGGCGAGGAGATGGGCCTTTTGGGCGGCGGCGCCGTGCTCATCCTGTTTATGCTCTTTGCCGTGCGTGGCCTCACCACGGCTGCCCGCGCTAAATCCGATCTCGCCGCCTTTAGCGCCACGGGCCTTACGGCCGCCATCAGCTTCCAGGCCTTCTTGATCGTTGGCGGCGTAACCCGCCTGATCCCGCTGACCGGCGTCACCCTGCCCTTTATGAGCCAGGGCGGCTCCTCTCTGCTGGCGAGCTTTATCATCGTCGCGCTCCTGCTGCGCGCCGGTGACGAGGCGACCGGACGCGAGGCCGAGCTTACCGGCACCGGCACCATGGCCGCCATCACCGATGATCAGGTCGCATCTGCCGCCGCCCCGACGGGCACGCGCTTTGCCACCTCGTCTTCCTACGGCAGCGGCAGCCATTCCATCGGCTCGCGTATGCGCCGTCGCCTGCTCGACACGCCTGAATCCGGTGTGCTCGGCCGCGTTGCGCTCGCCAACCGTCTAACCCGTGCGGTGCTCGCCTTTACGGCGCTGTTCGCCATCCTTATCGGCAACCTCACCTATGTCCAGGTCATCAAGGCCAAGGACTATCAGGACATGCCGACCAACAACCACACCATCGCCCGCTCCAAGTACATCCAGCGCGGTTCCATCATCACGTCCGACGGCGTGACGCTGGCCGAGTCGCTGCAGCAGGAGGACGGCACCTACGTACGCTCCTACCCCAACGGCAACCTGGCAGCGCACGTGGTTGGCTATGTGAGCCAGCAGTATGGCACCACCGCCATCGAGAGCGTCATGAACGACACGCTCACCGGCTCTAAGGATTACTCCAGCTGGAACAACGCCATCGCGTCGCTCGCGGGCCAGACCCAGCCGGGCAACACCGCCAAGCTCACCATCGACTCGCGCATCCAGACGGCTGCTGAGCAGGCGCTGAAGGGCTTTAAGGGCGCTGTAGTGGTCATCGACCCGCGTACCGGCGCGGTGCTCGCATGTGCCAGCTCGCCCACCTACGACAACACCAACATCGATGCCCTGCTGCAGACGGGCGGCGGCGAGGACGGCTCCATGTACAATCGCGCCATGGACGCGCTGTACACGCCGGGCTCAACGTTTAAGGTCGTTACGCTTTCCGCGGCACTCGAGACCGGTACCGCCAGCCTTACCAGCACCTACCAGGCGCCCGGCTCCATGGACATCGGCAACGCACCGGTCACCAACTATGCCAACGAGAGCTACGGCACCATCAGCCTGCAGCAGGCCTTTGCCGTGTCCTCCAACGTCGTCTTTGGCCAGGTGGCAAACGAAGTTGGCGCAAACACGCTCGTACAGTTTGCCAACGCCTTTGGCTACGGCCAAAAGCTCGGCCAAGACCTGACCTCCGCGGCCTCCATCATGGCCGACCCGTCGCTCATGACCGAGTGGGAGACCGCCTGGGCCGGCGCCGGCCAGCCTGTCGGCATGGACCACACGCCCGGCCCGCAGACCACCGTCATGCAAAACGCCGTGATTGCCGCCGCCATCGCTAACAGCGGCGTGGTCATGGACCCGTACTTTGTAGCCCAGGTACTCGCCCCGGACGGAACCGTGGTCAAGACCACGCAGTCCCGCTCGCTTGGTCAGGCCGTCAGCTCCGCCACGGCCGACCAGGTCAAGCAGGCCATGCTTGCCGTCGTCCAGTCCGGCACCGGCACCGATGCCCAAATCCCCGGCGTCAAGGTCGCCGGCAAGACCGGCTCGGCCGAGATTGGCGGCACCAACGTCAACTCGATGTTCGTTGGCTTTGCACCTTACGATTCACCCACGGTCGCCATCTCGGTGGCCTTGGAGGATTTCGACAAGCATGACGTCAAGGCCGCTAAGATCGCCGGTATCGTCCTGACCGCGGCGCTTGCCGCACAGGGAGCGTGATGCCCATGATCGAATCGGACACCCGAGGCGCGCCGCGGCCTAAGGGTTAGCGGCAACGCGTCACACGGCCCCAGCGGCCACATCGTAGGTACTACACACATCGTTGAGCGAATAGTTATGTTAGGAGCAGGAATGGAACAGAGGGTCCTCGGGGGAAGATACCTCCTCAAGGATAAGGTGGGAACAGGCGGCATGGCGACCGTCTACCGTGCACAGGACCAGGTTCTCGACCGCACGGTAGCCGTCAAGATCATGCTGCCGCAGTATGCTGGCGACGCAACCTTCGCCGCACGCTTTAAGCAGGAGGCCCAGGCAGCAGCCGGCCTCTCCTCCCCCTATATCGTGGGCGTCTACGATTGGGGCAAGGACGGCGACACCTATTACATCGTCATGGAGTACCTGCGCGGTACCGACCTTAAGAGCGGCATCAAGAGCCACGGCGCCCTCGACCCCAAGAAGGTCGCGCAGATCGGCTCGCAGATCAGCTCCGCGCTTTCGGTCGCCCACAAGCACGAGATCATCCACCGCGACATTAAGCCGCAGAACATCATGGTGCTGCCCGACGGCAACATCAAGGTGATGGACTTTGGCATCGCGCGCGCCAAGAACAGCCACCTCACGCAAGACAACAACGTGCTGGGAACCGCCCACTACGTCAGCCCCGAGCAGACCCGCGGTCAGGACCTCGGCCCCACCTCGGATATCTACTCGCTGGGCGTCGTGATGTACGAGTGCGCCACCGGCCGCGTCCCCTTTGACGGTGACGACGCTATCTCGGTCGCACTCAAGCAGGTCAACGAGCTGCCTATTCCGCCGAGCCAGATCAACTCCGGTGTCGACGCCGACCTTGAGCGCATCATCCTCAAGTGCATGGAGAAGGACCCCGCAAACCGCTTCCAGACCGCCGACGAGCTGCGTCAGGTGCTCAACAGCTACCTGTCGGGCCGTGCCGTCAACGTCTCGGAGCCCACGCGCATCATCGGTGCCCCCGGCGAGTTGGGCGCCACCAAGACTCGCGAGCTTTCCGATCAGACGCGCGCCATGGTGCGTCCCGTCTCGGGCGTGAGCGGCCAAAATACCGCCCGTAGCTCGGTTTCGGGCTCCACCGGCTCCTACGAGGTCGAAAAGCCCAAATCCAACAAGAACAAGATCATCGCCGCCGTGGTGGCAGCCGTTGCCGTCATCGGCATCGTGGTGGCCTTTGCCACAGGACTCTTTGGCGGCGAGCAGGTCACCGTTCCCGATGTGCTGGGCAAGGACCAGCAGACTGCCGTCGAGCTGATCAAGGAAGCCGGCCTCGAGGTCGGCACCATCGACCAAAGCTACAACGACGATGTCGACGAGGGCAAGGTCGCCGAGCAGACGCCCAACGGCAACACCAAGAAGACCAAGGGCACCAAGGTGAACCTGGTAATCTCCAAGGGCCCCAAGCCCTCTGAGAAGGTTGAGGTTCCCCAGCTTGTCGGCCTGACCAAGGACCAGGCAGAAGCCGCGCTGGCAAGCGTTGGCCTGAAGGGCAACGCCTCCGAGGAGGCCAACGAGGCCGATGAGGGCCAGGTCTTTGAGCAGGGCACCGGAGCCGGTAAGGAAGTCGCGAAGGGCACGACCATCTCGTACAAGGTCTCGAGCGGCCCGGATACCACGTCCGTCCCCGACCTGACCGACATGACCGAGGCCCAGGCGCGCAACGCCCTCGATATGGCAGGTTTTGGCGTCGACGTGAGCTACCAGGAGAACGACTCTGTTACCGAGGGCACCGTGATCAGCTGGAACCCCAGCGGTAAGCAGAAGCCCGGCGCCACGATTACCGTCGTCATTGCCAAGAAGTCCGGCAAGGCCACCGTCCCGGGCAACCTGTACGGCAAGAGCATTTCCGCCGCCGTTACCGCGCTCAACAACGCCGGTTTCTATAACATTGGCTTCTGTGACCAGAACGGCAATCCCGTGAGCGGTAACGAGGATGCCACCGTTACGGGCGTCTCCCCCACCGGCAAGCAGTCCACCGACAGCACGATCACGCTGACGGTCGCACTTTCTGGTTCGGGCTCGGGCTCGGGCTCGGGCACGGGCGACGATTCCGGTACGACCAACTAGTCGCCACCCCACCGCTCATCGCGGCTTTCGCCGCAAACATATTCGCTCACAGGCGCCCGCTTGCTCCCCCAGCAAGCGGGCGCTTTCTTTATCTGAAGCAGCGAATACTACGGCATGCCTTAAACCAAAAGAGCCCGGCACCGTAACGGTACCGGGCTCGATATTCCTCTGGTGCCCCCGGGCGGATTCGAACCGTCGACACCCGCTTTAGGAGAGCGGTGCTCTATCCCCTGAGCTACGGAGGCATGTTGTACTAGTGTAGCAGATTTACGCCGTTGTAATACAGCGTATAGCCACTCTTCGAAGTTGCGGTGGAACAGCCCTCCGGAAAGTGTGTCCCACTATCCAGGCAAATTCTGGGTCAAACTTTCCCAATGGGACCTCGCTGGAAACTGTGTCCCAGAATTTCGGCTCGAAACGGGACACGGTTTCCCAAACGACCCCGTTCCGGAAACTACGTCCCGGAATCGGCGCTCGAACTGGGATGCACTTTCCCAATCGAGCCCCATGGGAAACTGCGTCCCACTTTGGGGGGGCGCTCTTTAATGACTAGTTGCCTTTGTGGAAAAGGTTTTTGATAACGGAGGGGATGCTCTTGGCGCCCTTGGCGGTCACATCGATAAAGTCGGGCGAACGCACGAGCTTATCCTCGTCGACGTACTTGCGGACAGCACGAAGCGTCTCTTTGTCGTCGCGCGTGGAAAACGTAAAGTGACCGTTGTCCTTGGTGAAGATGGCAAAACGCGTGATCTTCTTGGTGCCGCGTAAAACCTCGGCGGCAATATAGTCGACCTCATCCCACGGGATTTGAATATAATCCTCGGGATTGCGCTCGTTGTAATACTCGAACGCCTTATTGCCCACCATCACGTTGCCGTGGCTGGTAAGCCCCATCAGGCAGGTTGCCGGCGTTGCCAGATCGACCGTGCTGTTCTGAGATTGCGCCATGCGCGCCTCGCCCTCCAAATAAAACAATCGGACCGCATCCAGTGTACCCACCGGGTGCGGTCCGTTTCAATGGCTCAAAAGCCCTTGCCTAGCAATTCTCGGTCTTAAGCCGAAACGTGCTTACATGAAGCCGCAGACGCGACCGATGATGCCGATGGCGAAGAGAGCCAGGATGATGACGATCGGGCTGACCTTCTTCTTGAGGAGCTTGCAGACCAGCAGGGTCAGGCACACGGCGGCAAGGCCGGGGATGAGCTGATCGAGGTTGGCCTGAAGCGTGGTGACCTTCACCTGATCAAGGGCGTTAGCACCGATGGAGTTATACATCGTCAGCGCTTCCTTGATACCCTCGGAACCGGAGGGCAGGCTAGCCCAGTCGATAAAGGCGCCAGCAGACTGCGTGACCCTGGAGACGACCGGGGTGAAGGAGATGGACACCCAGCGCTCGACCAGGGCGCCGATGATGAACATACCCAGGATGGAAGCACCCTCGGTGACCTTGCCCATCAGACCGCCGGAGAGGTCCTTGGCGATGGAGGAGCCGACCTTGTAGCCAAACTCCTGCGTGTACCACAGGAAGGCGTAACGGATGATGTTCCACGCGAAGAAGAACAGCAGCGGACCGGCGATGCTGCCGGACAGGGCCAAGGAAGCGCCCAGAGCACCCAGAATCGGGCGAAGGGTGAACCAGAAGGCGGGGTCGCCGACACCGGCGAGCGGGCCCATCATACCGACCTTGACGCCCTGGATGGCGACGTCGTCAATCGGGGCACCGTTGGCGCGCTCCTCCTCGAGAGCGAGGGTAACGCCAATGACGGGGGCGGAAACATAGGGGTGGGTGTTATAGAACTCCAGGTGGCGCTTAAGAGCGGCAATCTGGTCATCCTTGCTGGTGTAGAGCTTCTTGATCGCAGGGATCATTGCGAAGCACCAGCCGCCGTTCTGCATACGCTCGTAGTTCCACGAGCCCTGAAGGAACTGATGACGGAAGCAAACCTTCTTGCGGTCAGCCTTGGTGAGCTGAATCTTGTTCTCTGCCATATGTATCACTCCCCTCCTACTCGTAATCGTTCAGAATGTCGCCGAGCGGGTCGCCGGAGCCACCGCCCATGCCGCCACCCTGCTTGGCCAGATCCTTAAGGCCAAGGTAGATGAGGGCAAGGGAGATGCCGATGAGGCCAAGGGCGATCAGCGTGAGCTGAGGGATGGCAGCAAGGACAAAGCCGAGGATGAAGAACGGCCAGGTCTCCTTGGTGGCCATCATGTTGATGACCATGGCGTAACCGACGGAAGCGACCATGCCGCCGCCGACAGCCATGCCGCCGGACAGCCAGTCGGGCATAGCGTTAAGCGCGTTGGTAACGGCCTCGGCCGGGATGATGCACAGAAGTACTGCCGGGATGGCGATACGAAGGCCCTGCATGAGGATGGCAGCGTACTGCCAGCGCTCGATGCCGGAGAAGTCGCCCTTCTCGGCGCAACCGTCCATGGCGTGAGCGATAGCGGTAGCAATGGTACGGCAGATCATGGTCAGGAACAGACCAGCGACCGACAGCGGGACGGCGACGGCGATGGCCGCGGTAACGGCCTTGGCCGAATCAGTGGCGCCGCCGTTGAGGGCGAGCACCATGATGATCGAAGAAGCGACCGAGGCCAGAGCGGCGTCAGGCGCGACGGCGGCGCCGACGTTAGCCCAGCCAAGGGCCATCATCTGGAGCGAACCGCCCAGGAGGATGCCCTCCTGAAGGTGACCGGTTACGAGACCGATAAGCGTGCATGCCACGAGCGGCTGATGGAACTGGAACTCATCCAGAATGCCTTCCATACCGGCAAGCAACGCGACAATCGCAACAAGCAGAATAGTGATTGCAGACATGTATCGGACCCTCCTTTACTATGCTTGAGCGGCCAGTTCGGCCTTAGCTTTCTTCAACATGGCGTCGAGATCCTCGGAAGCATCCGAAGGAACCTTGCGGACCTCGAACTTGACGCCCTTGGCCTTGAGGGCCTCGAGAGTCTTGACGTCGTCATCGCCCATAGCGACGGCGTTGGTGACGACGACCTTGCCCTTGGAGTGAGCCATGGAACCGATGTTGACTTCCTTGATGTCGACGCCGGCCTCGATGGCCTTGAGCAGATCCTGCGGGTTCTCAAAGAGCAGCATGGCCTTGGTGTCACCAAAGCGCGTGTCCTTGACGACCTCGGCCATCTTCTTGATGGGCACGACGTTGGCATGGACTCCCGGAGGGGCAGCCTGCTCGATCATGGTCTTACGGAGCTCATCGTGAGCAACGCCGTCGGAAACCACGATGATGCGGTTGGGGTTGATCTGCTTGGTCCACGTGGTGGCCACCTGACCATGAAGCAGACGGGTGTCGATACGGACGTGGGCAATCTTGATGTGCCCGTCGCCGATGACCGTTCCCGGAGGGATGGCGCCTGCAGGAGCAGCGGCGGCCGCAGCCGGCTTCTTCTCCTCGGGCTCCAGAGACTCGGGCTTGACGCGCACGCCAGCCTTAGCCTCAGTCACGAGATGTTTTGCGATCGCATGCGCAGTGTTCTTTGCGTCAAAGCGCTGCGAATATGCCTCGATGAGCATAGGCAGGTTGACACCGGTGACGATAGCCCAGGAATCGTGGCCCTCGATGAGCCCGCTGATCTGGTTGAACGGCGTGCCGCCCCACAGATCAACGAGGAAGAGCACCTGCTCCTGGTCTTCGAAGGAAGCGATTGCTTCCTCGACCTTGGCACGGAAGTCGTCGGGGCCCATGCTCGGCTCGAGCGAGACCACGGCAACAGACGGCTGATCGCCAAAGACCATCGAGCCCGTCTGCTTGATTCCAGCTGCCAAGTCCCCGTGGCTAGCAAGAACAATACTTACCATCACATAACCTCCTTTTTGTCTACGTATTTCCTACACGACATGAAAGGAGTATAGCTGTTTGGTTTGTGGAATTATAGCTAAATCCGCAAAAGGTTGGATTATTTGTTTAAACGTCTAGGTTTGTTACAAGTTGATTACGTTACTGCTTTTTGACTCATTACACGACAAGGCGTCGCTCATCAAGCCATGCATTTTACAGATACAAGCAGGCTGTTCATTAATATCGATTTTAGGCAAGCGCGAATGCGCTTGTACTGCCGCTATTTTGTTTAAACAGACATGGCTTGACTATTTTCGTGACTTATGGTCTATGAAACCACTCAAAATAGTTGCGGTGGAATAGTTCTTGTTTAAGAGCCAGAAGGCTGAATTTAGGAACTATTTCACCGCAACTTATAGGGAATCCTAGGCGATGTGGAGGGGGTTGGCGGCGTCGACGGCGTCGGGGACGTCGGAGAGGCCGTCAGGAGCAGCGTCTGCCGGGTCCTCGTCGGGGGTCTCGATCTGTTTGATCATGACCTCTTGGCCCTGCAGCAGGTATGTCTCGCCGCTACCGCAATGGGGACAGGTCTTGCCGTGCTCGACCGTCGCGTAGTCGCGGCCGCACGCCTCGCAATGTGTCACGGCCTCGACGGGCTCCACGATAAGCTCCGCGCCCTGCGCGATAGGCTTTTTATCTGCTGCCCAGCGCCAAGCGTCGAGTAGCAAGTCGGGAACGACGCCCGAGACCTCGCCCAGCAGCAGCGTGACGCTCGAAACGCGACGCACGCCATTGGCGCGCGCCACGTTCTCGACATCGCGAATGATGTGATAGACGATCCCCAATTCATGCACTTTTTCTTCCGCCGTTCCCGTTATGGCTACTTACTTGCGACCGAACTTAATCTTGATGGCGCGCTTGAGCGCGTACTTGCCCAGGCTTGGGAGCTTTTGCTCGTATTTGACCATCGTGGAGCACTCGGGGCGGTCGCGATACAGATGGATAGCGTCAAACGCGCACTTGGTGGTGCACAGGCCGCAGCCGATGCACTTGTTAGGGTCGACGATCGAGGCGCCGCAGCCCAGGCAGCGGGCGGTCTCGGCGCGCACCTGCTCCTCGGTAAAGGTCTCAACATACTCGCTAAACGGCGCAGCCTTCTCGCGTTCGCGGTCCACATGCGCAACCTCGCGGCTCGCGTTGTCGTAGCTCTCGAGCACAACGTCGTCGCGGTCGAGCGCGGTGTAGCGGCGCTGATTGCGGCCGATGGTGAGCGTGGAGCCCGGCTGCACAAAGCGATGGATGGACACCGCGGCCTCGTGGCCGGCGGCGATAGCGTCGATGGCAAAGCTGGGGCCGGTGTAGACGTCGCCGCCCACAAAGATGTCGGGTTCGGCGGTCTGGTAAGTCTGGGGATCGGCAAGGGCACCCTGGCCGCGGCCGAGCTCCACCTTGGAGCCAGCCAGCAGGTCGCCCCACACAATGGACTGGCCAATCGACATGACGACACGGTCGGCATCGACACGGCGCAGATCGTTCTCGTCGTACTCGGGCGTAAAACGGCCCTCGTCGTCAAAGACGCGCGTGCAGCGCTTGAAGGTGATACCGCACACACGACCGGCCTCGTCCAGGTGAATCTCCTTGGGGCCCCAGCCGCAGCTGATGTGAGCGCCGTCCTCAACGGCCTCGCGACGCTCCTCCTCGCTGGCGGGCATCTGGGCCTCGCTCTCCAGGCAGAACATCTCAACATGCTCAGAGCCCAGACGGCAGGCGTTGCGGGCAACGTCGATGGCCACGTTGCCGCCGCCCACTACAATGGTGCGGCCGGACAGGGTATCGATCTTGCCGCTGTTAACCTCGCGAAGGAAGTCGACGGCCACGGTCACGTCCTCGGCATCCTCGCCCGGAATGCCGGCAAGGCGGCCGCCCTGGCAGCCAATGGCAACGTAGAAGGCCTTAAAGCCCTGCTCGCGCAGCTCATCGAGCGTCACATCGCGACCGACCTCCACGCCATAGCGGAACTCGGCACCCATCAGGCGAATGATCTCGACCTCGGCCTCGATAACGTCCTTCTCCAGCTTAAAGCTGGGAATACCGTAGGTGAGCATGCCGCCCGGACGCTCGTTCTTCTCGAACACGACGGGCTTATAGCCCTTCTCGGCCAGATAAAAAGCGCAGGACAGACCGGCCGGGCCGGCACCGATGATGGCGATCTTCTGGTCGAAGCCGCCGGCACGCGTCGGCGTCACCACGGGCGGGACATAGCGGGTCGCGGCGTCCAGATCGCGCTGGGCGATAAACTTCTTGACCTCGTCGATGGCCACGGCGGCGTCCACACGGCCGCGGGTGCAGGCATCCTCACAGCGGCGGTTGCACACACGGCCGCAGATAGCGGGCAGCGGGTTCTCGCGCTTAATGAGTGCTAGGGCCTCGTCATAGCGACCCTGAGCCGCGAGCTTCAAATAGCCCTGAACGGCAACGTGCGCGGGGCAGGCCGTCTTGCAGGGAGCGGTGCCGGACTCATGCGTCTCGATACGGTTGTCGTTGCGGTAGTTGGGCGACCACTTGGTGTGATCCCATTTGGTGGCGTCGGGCAGCTCCTGGCGCGGATACTCGGGCACCTGTCCGCCGGCCTTTTCACTGCAGAGCTTCTGGCCCAGCTTGGCGGCGCCGGCCGGACACACCTCAACGCAGCGACCGCAGGCCACGCACTTGTCCTTCTCGACCTTGGCGACATAGGCCGAGCGCGACAGGTTGGGCGTGTTGAACAGCTGCGAGGTGCGCAGGGCGTAGCACACGTTGACGTTGCAGTTGCAGATGGCGAAGATCTTGTTCTCGCCGTCGATATTGGTGATCTGGTGCACAAAGCCGTTGTCCTCGGCCTGGCGCAGGATGTCGTAGACCTCGTCGCGCGTTACATAATGGCCGCGGTCGGTCTCAACCACGTAATCGGCCATATCGCCCACGGCGATGCACCAATCGGCCGGGTCATCGGCGCAGCCCTCACCCATCACGCGACGGCTCGCGCGGCAGCTGCAGGTGCTGGCGGCATACTTACCCTCGTATTTGTCGAGCCAGTGCTCGATATGCTCGATCGGCACCGAGGTGCTCGCGGCGTCGATGGCCTTCTCGACCGGAATGACGTGCATGCCGATGCCGGCGCCTCCGGGCGGCACCATCGGCGTGGCCTTGGACAGCGGTCCCTTGGACGCCTGCTCAAAGAACTTGGCATAGACCGGGTGCTCCTCGAGCTGGCTCACGCGCATGTTGAGGAACTCGGCGGAACCCGGCACCAGCATGGGCAGCACCCACTGCTTGGCGCGCTCGGGGTTTTCCCAGTTGTACTCGAGCAGACCCGTGTAGCTCATGTCGTCGAGCATCTTCTCGATATCGGCTTCGGGCATGCCGGTGAGCTTGACCATCTCGGGCAGCGTATAGGGACGGCGCATCTTCATCTTGCAGAGCACTTCGGCCTGCTCGTCAGTCGCGGCCTCGGCAAACGACCAGTACTCGTAGCCCAGCAGCTCATCGCGATGCAGCAGACGGTTGGTGCAGTGCTCGCACAGCTTGACGATGGCCTCGCGCGGATGCTCCGGCAGCGGCGCCACGAACTCCGAACCGATGTCGGGCTCGGTGTAGCTAATCCCCGGTCCGTTGAGAATCATGGTTGTCCCTTCTCTTGCCACAGCCCGGCGGGACCGCGGCGCCCCTCTTTTTTGCAGGCCGGGCATGCCCCCATGCCGTTCACCCGCCATTGTTGACATTGTGTCAAAAATAGTATTGACGAACCGTCAACAATATTCAAGACTGTTAGGCGAACGGTCAGGCAAAAGAGGATGAAAGGCGGCAAAACATGGGCAACAACACAGCAGGTACCTCTGTGGTCGATGCCGTCCCCGCATCCGATAGCGCGGCAAAGCGCCTGACGGGCGACGAACGCCGTCGCGAGATCCTCGATGCCGTGCGCACCGTAAGCTCCGAGCTGGGCGTGTCCCACCTATCGGTATCGGCCGTGACCAAGCGAGCCGGCTGCACGCGTTCATTGTTCTACCACTACTTCGCCGACATGGACGCCGCCGTCACCGCCGTCATGGACGAGACAATCGACGGTTTTATCTCCGAGCTCGAGCAGTGGAATGCCAACCGCACCGTCGGTGATATCGAGGGCGCGCTCGACACCGTCGCCCCGCTCATTAAGCGCCTGGTCGCCAGCGGCCACGAACTGCCGCACACTCTGACCTCCAACAGCGGCGCGCTCTACGGCGGCTTTTTGCACAACGTGGTCCAGCGCGTGGCGCAGTATATCTGCGACACCACCGTGGTGGATTTTGTCGCCCACCACGAGCTGCGCATCGACCATGTCTACGAAACGTTCTACACCCTCATCATGGGTCTTTTGATGTATATCCGCACGCACCCCGATGTGCCCGACGAGACGGTCAAGGAAATCATCGCCTCGACACTCCACATCGAGGGCTATACCGCCAAGTATCCGGAGCGCAAGCCCCAGAACTGACGACATTTGGCCAAACTGCCCGCGATCAGAAGAGGGGCCGCGGGCGTGTGAAAGGAGAGCAGCATGCTGTTCGATGTTTGGGGTAGCGATACCCTTATCCACTGGGCCGGATGGGCCATGGTCTTTATCGGCCTGATCGTGCTCAACGAGGTCGGCCGCCGCACCAAGCTGGGCGCGGCAATCATCTTTGGCGTGGCTCCGCTGGCCATGACCATCTACTGCGTCGCCATCGCCATCGGCGTCTCGCAGGGTGCCGAGTGGGCGCTCACCAACCCCACCCATGTGTACCAGAACAGCTGGTTCCACTACGCCAAGGTATACGCGGCGCTGGCTGGTTGCTGGGGCTTCATTGCCATTAAGTACCAGTGGGGCAAGATCGGCAAGGCGCATTGGTTCCGCGCGTGGCCGTTTGTGATCGTCGCCATCAACATCATGATCGCCGTCGTGTCCGACTTCGAGAGCGCCTATCACTTCTTTGTCCTGGGTGAGTCCACCTGGGTCACCTCCGAAGGTGCTACGCAGCTGGCCGGCTGGAACAACGTGTTCAACGGCATCGCCGGTATCATCAACATCTTCTGCATGACCGGTTGGTGGAGCGTCTACGCCTCCGAGGATCAGACCGACATGCTGTGGCCCGATATGACCTGGGTCTATATTATCGCCTACGATATCTGGAACTTTTGCTACACCTACAACTGCCTGCCCACCCACTCCTGGTTCTGCGGCTTTGCGCTGCTGCTGGCACCCACCGTCGCCGCCTTTATCTGGAACAAGGGCGGCTGGATCCAGAACCGCGCCTTTACGCTGGCTATTTGGTGCATGTTTGCCCAGGTATTCCCGTATTTCCAGGAGGAGTCCATCTTTGTGACCCACTCCACGCTCGACCCCGGCGCCGCTACCGCGGTCTCGATCGCCGCACTGGTCGCCAACGTCGCCGCGATCATCTACATCGCCTACCGCGCCAAGAAGCTCGGCCGCAATCCCTACAAGCAGGATGTCTTTGAGGGCACCAGCGATTGGGAGAAGGCTACCGCTCGCCGCGCCAAGGTTGATTACGCGCACGCCGAGTAACATGCCCGGTGCAAACGCCGCTTGAATGTGAAGCCGCCTGGCCGACTCCGCGCAATGCAACGTATTGCATGCCCCCGGAAAGCGATTTGTCCGCTTTCCGGGGGCTTTTTGTTGTTGCGCGCATCCACGCACATATTCAAAACCTCTCGCACAGATAAAATCAGATTTCCGATCGCCTGACAGCTCTATATGACTCTGTTTTTGGGTACATTGTTGTCCCGATATTGAGCTTGGGGGATGTATGAATGATGAGACGATGGGCCAAGAGGATGCGGCCCAAGATGCAGAAGCTTGCGCTGAGGCCTTGGAGAGCTTAGACCGGATTTCACTCGATGAGATTGCGTTTGACGATTCGGGCGTTGATGTGCAGGATGAGCCGGAAACCGAGGCGCAGTCCGATGATCAGGATGCAGGCGACGTTGAGCCTGCCGAGGATGAGGCAGATCACGAAGACACCGAAAGCGAGGCCGGCAACCAGCCCGAATCCGACACGGGCGAGGAAACCGTCTTGCTCGACAGCTTGCCGGCCGAGGATTCGCTGACCCGCGAGCTTCCTGGCCTGGGTTCCGCACCAGCCGTGGACGAGACCATCGCCATGGGCGATATTCCCCTACCATCCGTTCCTTCGGCACGCGAAGCCGAGGTTCGCCATCGCAAGATGTCGCCCAAGCGCCGCAATTTGATGGTCGCCGGTGTCGTGGCCGTCGCGCTCGTCGCCGGCGGCGCAGGCTATGCCGCCTGGAACGGATATCAGCAAGAGCAGGCTGCCGCTGTCGCCGCCAATGCCCACACGATGATGTCAGTGCAGATTGGCGTGCATGCCGCGGGCCTCGACTGTTCTACCGGCTCCAAGATTCCCGTACAGGTGAGTGGTCAGGACGCTGATGGCTCCTCCGTGAGCGAAACGCTCTATGTTGACGAGCACGGCCGCGGCATCAAACTGCTGCCTGGCGATTACACGCTCTCCATCGCTGCCTCCCCCATCGCGGCCGACGGCACCATCTATACCGTCCCGACCACCAAGACGCAGGTCACCGTTAAGAGCGATGAACAGGATTTAAGTGCCCAGGCCACCTTTAAGCTCAAGGTGCCTTCGGCCGACACGGTAACCGACGACCAGATCGATGCCGCCGCCAAGTATGCCGAGGAGGGCGGTGCGAGCTCCGCCGCGGCTGCCAAAGTGCTCCAGCAGGCAGCAACCGCGCGGCGCGACGCCGCCGTCAATGCCGTGAGCGCGCAAAAGGCACAGGCGTCCCGTGATGCTGACGCTCGCCACAAGGCAACCGACCTCTACCAGCTCGATATTCCCGTCGAGTGGTACGGCAAGGTCGCAACTTGGCAAAACGGAAGCACGCTATGCATCTATCTGGGCGACGACGCCAATACGCCGCTCGTGACGCTCGTTGCGGTGCGCGAGGGCGAGAGCTTTACGCCCGATGAAGGCGATACGGTTTTGGGCGCGGCCAATCTAGGCAACGGTTATACCGTCTACGCCAGCGGCCCCGTCTATCCGTACGTGGTGCCCCAGACCATCAACGGACGGACGCAGAACCCCGTGTCAACCTACCCCATGGACACGGCCATTGAGCTTGTCGAGCTTACGACCGGCAACCGCTACACCTATAGCCAGATCAAGAACGACCTGGTTGGCAAAGACGGCAACGCAGACGCCGCCACCAAACTCGAGACCGACTACCTCGCCCAGATTCTCCTGCCGAGCATCAAAGCCCAGGACTAGCCTGGCACAGCAAGGTGCTCCCCAACCGTGATGAAGGAGCCAGGAGGTCCTGACCCCACAGGCCCATAGATGATTAGGCAAGGAGCCACTTCCATGCGGGCATAACGTGTACCACACCGTGCTCGCATGGAATATCGGTCTGTTCATCCATGGTAACGATTGCCGACTCGCCAAGATCGAACTGGGCCATCGAGGCATCAAGCGCGGCAATTTCGCGCTCGCGCGTTTTCTCACTTGCCATATCCGCGCTCACCTGAATCAGGCTATAAGCCCGCATGAGAAGTGCGTCCCCAGCAACAAAGTCCACCTCATGGCTTTTACTCTTCTCTTTGATCAGCAGACGGCAGACCGAGCCGGTCCTCACCGCGGGAGTCCTTCTTCTTAGCGCATTGAACACTGCGGTCTCGAGCCTCTGGCCCTGGTCCAATGCCGATGCGGGAGAGAATGCTCCAAACATCGCAGGATCGACAGCGTAGACCTTAGACGCAGACCGCATGTTATTTGCCAGTGAACGCGTGAACTCCGGCACAGAAAACAACAGGTAGGCGTCCTCATAATACTCAAGTAAGTCGCTGAGCGAATTACGACTGACGGGTATCTGCCTGCTCTTGAACTCGTTATACACTTTGTTCACCGACAGCTCTCGTCCCGAAGATGCCATACACCGCGTCAGGAACAGCGATGCCAGGCGAGGGTTCTTGACGTCGTAGCGTTCAACGACGTCCATGGCGACCGTTCGCGAAGCATATTCCTGTAGCAGCTGAATCGCGTCTGCGGGCGTCTGCCCAAGTGTCGCGATGAATCCCCCTCGTTCAAGATACCCGATCAGATGATGTCGAAGCAGCGCTGCATCGCTCGGGGAAAAGGTCGCATCTGACTCGAGAACGCTCCCCGTCTTATATCGAACGTATTCCGAAAAACTCAACGGAAAAAGCTCTCGCACAAGAGAACGACCCCTGAACTCGCTCTTAAGTTCTGAGGACAGCATCTTAGAAGAAGATCCCGTCACATAGACGGTCGCTTTCTCCGTATCGACTACACGCCGCAGAAACGCACCCCATTCGGGAATTTCCTGGATCTCGTCAAAGAAAATGTAAGCGCCCTCGGTTCGAGCAACAGGATACAGCGCATAGAACGTGTCGAGCACGTCCGCCAGCAGCGATGGCTCATACGGGCGCAAGCGCTCATCCTCAAAATTGAAGTAAAGCATCCGGTCAAGCTCGACGCCCCGGTTCTGAAGCCGCCACATCTCCTGATACAGGCGATACGTCTTTCCACAACGGCGGGCCCCCACAATCACATTTACGATGTTGTCGCGCTTTGGCTCCTGTGGGTTTCCTAGATCAAGGTCTCGCTCAAAGACCTGCGGAACCCCCTGCTGTTCAAAGTCCTTTATTTTCTGGGCGATCAAATCGTTGAATGCCATGATTCTCCAATCTTGCTCTCTAGCTAATCAAAATTATAGTGATTCTTGATTAATTAGAGAGCAAGATTATATCTGACTTGATTAACACTTAAGCAAGTTTTTTCACTATTACTGCTCGAAGGATGCCGAGTGGCTGAGAGGACAACCAAGCTCGAATGCGACTCCCTGGACAGTCGATTTGGGACGGGGCTTTTTTGACTACCCTCCCCCTGTAGAAAAATCCCTAACGCAGTTGCGGTGAAATAGGGACTGTTTTTGCTGGTCAAACCGCAAAACAGTCCCTATTTCACCGCAACTTATTGGTGGCACTCAGCGCCACGGATCGGCTTCGAACAGCGGCTCGCGCTCGGGGCGGCGATCGCTGTAGGGATCGTAGCCGTCGTCGTCCTCGTTCTCGGCACGGATGTAGGGGTCGCGCGGCTTGGGCGCCGGTTTCGGCGCGGGCCTTGGTGCGGCGGACGCCATCTCAGCCGCCGGTGCGTTCGTCTTGTTCTCGTCTTTCATCTGCATAGCTCCTTGCATCGCATCCGCTCAACATCATCGATTGTCGCACGAAAAAGGGCGGCGGACCCGATTGGATCCACCGCCCTTGGCGTTCGGCTCTAAAGGCAGATTTTAAGGCATGTCCCATAAATCTACTCGGCGTCGGGGACCTCGTAGGTGGCCGCCGGCGTGTTGTCGCACACGACGGTAAAGCCGCCGTCCTTGTCGGCATCGACCGTCACCTGATCGCCCTCGCACACCGTGCCGTCGATGATGGCCGCCGCGATGGCATCGACAACCTCGCGCTGAACCAGACGCTTGAGCGGACGGGCACCAAAGACCGGGTCCAGGCCGCCCACGGCGAGCATCTGCTTGGCCGCCGGGGTGATGGCAAGCGTCATGCGCTCCTTGGCCAGACGTGCACGGACGTCGGCGAGCTGAATATCGACGATCTTCTCGATCTGCGCCATGCCAAGCGGATGGAACACCACGATATCGTCGATACGGTTGAGGAACTCGGGGCGGAAGGTCTGAGCCATGGCAGCGTCGACCTGATGGCGCATCTCCTCCTCGTCCTTACCGGACAGATCGGCGATGGCCTTGGAGCCCACGTTGGACGTCATGATGATAATCGTGTTCTTGAAGGACACCTGGCGACCCTGGCCATCGGTCAGACGACCGTCATCGAGCACCTGCAGCAGCACGTTGAAGACATCCGGATGGGCCTTCTCCATCTCGTCGAGCAAGATCACGGAGTACGGACGACGGCGAACGGCCTCAGTGAGCTGGCCGCCCTCGTCGTAACCCACGTATCCCGGGGGCGCACCGATCAGACGCTGGACGCTGAACTTCTCCATATACTCGGACATGTCGATACGCACGAGCGCGCGCTCGTCATCGAACAGGCACTCGGCCAGCGCCTTGGCGAGCTCGGTCTTGCCTACACCGGTGGGGCCCAGGAAGAAGAAGCTGCCGATGGGCTTGTCCGGATCGGAGAGACCCGCACGGCTGCGGCGCACGGCCGCGGCAACGGCGGAGACGGCCTCGTCCTGACCGATGACGCGCTTATGCAGCTCGCCCTCCAGGCCCTTCAACTTGTCGAGCTCGCCCTGCATCATCTTGGACACGGGCACGCCGGTCCAGGCGCTCACGACCTCGGCGATCTCGTCGGAGGTCACCTGCTCGTTGAGGCCCTCGCCGTCCTGCTGCTTTTGTGCCTCGAGCGCGGCCTCGGAATCCTGAATCTGCTGCTGCAGGCCCGGAATCACGGAGTAGCGCAGCTCGGACGCACGACCCAAATCGCCGTTGCGCGTCGCGCGCTCCTCCTCGCTCTTGGCCTCGTCAAGCTGGCTCTTAAGCTCCTGCACGTGGTCAATGGCGTTCTTCTGGTTGAGCCAGCCGGCCTTTTGCACGTTGAGTTTTTCCTGGACCTCGGCAATCTCCTGGCGCAGGGCCTCCAGACGCTCCTTGGAGGCGTCATCGGTCTCTTTCATGAGCGCCTGTTCCTCGATCTGCAGCTGAGTGAGCTGACGCGTGGTGGCGTCGATCTCGACCGGCATGCTGTCGAGTTCCATGCGCAGGCGGCTTGCCGCCTCATCGACCAAATCGATGGCCTTGTCGGGCAGGAAGCGGTCGGCGATGTAGCGATCGGAGAGGTCGGCAGCTGCCACGAGCGCGCTATCGGTGATATGCACACCGTGGAAGATCTCGTACTTCTCCTTCAGACCACGCAGGATCGAAATGGTGTCCTCGACGGTAGGCTCGGAGACCATCACGGTCTGGAAACGACGGGCGAGCGCCGCGTCCTTCTCGATGTACTTGCGGTATTCGTCGAGCGTGGTCGCGCCAATCGCGTGCAGGTCGCCACGGGCGAGCGCCGGCTTGAGGATGTTGCCGGCGTCCATGGAGCCCTCGGTGGCACCCGCGCCCACGATGGTGTGGAGCTCATCGATGAACAGGATGACCTTGCCCTCGGATTTTTGCACTTCTTTGAGCACGGCCTTCAAGCGGTCCTCGAACTCGCCGCGGTACTTGGCGCCGGCGACCAGCGCGCTCATGTCGAGCTCGATGAGGTCGCGGTCGCGCAGGGTGCTCGGCACGTCGCCGGCCACGATACGCTGGGCGATACCTTCGACGATGGCTGTCTTGCCGACGCCCGGCTCGCCAATGAGCACGGGGTTGTTCTTGGTGCGGCGGGACAGGACCTGGATGGTACGGCGAATCTCGTCGGTACGACCGATGACAGGGTCGAGCTTGCCGGCGCGGGCAAGGTCGCAGATGTTGCGTCCGTACTGCTCTAGTGCCTCAAACTGAGTCTTGTCCTCGGCAGACGTCACGCGGTCATCGCCGCGCAGCTCCTCATAGACCTGCTCGATGCGCTCCTTGGTCACGCTGGCATCGCGCAGCACGCGGCCCGCCTCGCCCTTGTCCTCGGCAAGCGCCATAAGCAGGTGCTCGGTCACCACAAAGCTGTCACCCATCTTGGTGGCCTTTTTCTCGGCCTTCTCGATGACACGGACGAGCTCGTTGGACAGGCCCATCTGCTGGCCCTCGCCCGAAACCTTGGGCGCGTGGTCGATGGCATCCTGTGTGGAGCGTGCAAGCTGAGCCGGGTCGGCACCGATGCGCTCAATGATCACGGAGATATTGCGCTCGCCGGCACCGAGCAGGGCAGACAGCAGGTGAATCGGCTCCACCGCGCCGGCCTGCGCGTCAGCAGCCGTGCTCATGGCGGTCTGCAACGCCTCGCGCGACGTCATTGCTAGCTTATCGATTCTCATGGAATCACCTCTCTTGGGGCGGCCGCCCTACGGGGCGGCTTCACGTTGTTCGAGAAGTATTGTTGCCAGCTTTGCGCGATCTTATACATAAATCTAAGTCTCTATATATAAGATTTTCTGAGTGATTGAAAGATAGGGAGCAGGTGCGCTCACCCGCTACGGCCTCGTCCCCTTACTATCTCAATCTGTAACATCTAGCGACTGTTTATGGCTCCAGATGTTATAGATTGAGACGAACAGAAAACACCCGGATCAAAAATCTAAATCTGTAACACCAGGCCCACTTTTAGCGGCCAAGATGTTACAGATCGAGACAGACCGAAAACCACCACAAAGAGGACAGGCACCTTTGTGGTGGTCGCGGTCTCTACTCCTTCGCCGAACCCATACTTCCCGATTCGACGGTCCAGGGCATCTCATCCTCGAACAGCCATGTACGGGCAGACCCACTATCGCGTGCAGTCTGCGGGTCAGGCAAGCAGGTCTGTTTATAGGCATCTTGGATACACTGACCCATAAAATCGTTGAGCTCGGTCTGGTCGCCCTCCATGACATAGGCGACATCGCCGTCCATGATGTAGATGCCCGGACCCTCATTGCCCTCGTAGCCCGGATCGTACGAGACATCACATAACTTTGCGCCGTTTGCAGTGTCCAGCTCGATAGAAGAGTGGCATCCGCCAACCATGTCGTTCGCTTTTGCCCGATAGGACGCATATCCGTACCAACGCTTAAATGTTTTGCCCTTGAGTAGCTCGGACGTCCTATCGATCAGGCTTGTATCCGTGGTATAGCGCATGGCCCCAAGCTGAATATGTGGATAATTACTAATGCCAAGCGCAGCCGGTTGCTCATCAAAATCAACGGTAATGGTCTCAGGCTTGTCGTCGCCGGTCAGAAGTTCGACAGATTGAATCACAGGCTTGACCACCGGCTCCGTCACCGCAGCAGGTAGAAATGCCATACCGACAGCGCCCACGCCAACCACAGCGATCGCAAGCGCCAAGACAATCAATCCAATACGGGCAGAACGGCTCACGGCAAAACACCCCACAATGCAAACCTTCGCCACCTGCACTAATGATACCGCCAGCCAGCACTATTACCAAAAGGAGCCGCGCGCTCCTCACCACCACAAAGGGGACAGGCACCTTTGTGGTGGTTTTCGACGCTAACGGTCGACCATCTCGCGCCATGAGATTAAACTTGAATTGTTCTCTGAACATATCCATTTCTGCCTATCCTCAACAGATCTTTGTCTCGAGGAGCGCATGTGAAGCCGTCTCATTCCACCGGTCGCAACGTCATCGCCATTCTCGCCATACCCATCGTGATGCTCTTCCTTATCGTCATCACGCCCTTTTCTTTTGGTATCGCCTCGCCCTTCGATCTTTGCGGGATGATCGACGCCGGCTCGCGTGCCACCTCGCTCTCCTTTGTCTGCCGTGGCGTGTTCTACGAATATGCAATTCCCACCGGAAGTTGGCAGTCCAAGTTACCGTTGCTCGGCAAGGTCGACGGATGCTCCCCCTATTTCTGCCTTGAACCTCAGGCGCTAAACTATCTGATCGACGACCAGCCACTCGACTCCATCACCCTCGCCTACGACTACGCACCAAACACCGATGAGCGCCACATGAACCAAGTCCTCGACAAGCTGCTTGGACAGTGCGGGCTCACCGCGGAAGCCGGTCGAACCATCTATAGCAACCGGAAATTAAAGCGAACAGAACTCCGCCGTGTCGGAAAAATCAAAGGGCGAAACGGGGCCGCCTACTGGGATGCCTGGGCAACACGCGACAAGGGCGAATTCGGACACAGCACCTATATGGTCACTGTCTACACCAAAGACGGAATTAAGGACAATGTTGACGATTTCGCGTCATCCAAACTCGGCATCCCCAAAACAACCAAGCCCGCCAGCCCAGATGAAATCCTGTAGAGACGCTCATTAACATACCGCTCAACAATCACAACAACATCGAGCTCGTTCCCCACCACCACAAAGATGTCTGCCCCCTTTGTGGCGGTTTTCGACAAAAAGAAGCCGCCCCGACAACAGAGGCGGCATCAAGCAAGTCTATTTTTAGCGTCCCTCAAGACCCAACGAGAACGCAGAAATGTAGCCCGGGGCTTACCCTTTCCCGAACGCGACCCTCGCGAAGCGCGTGAGCGGGCGGGAAAGGGTAAGCCCCGGGCGGACAATTAAGTGCGTTACTCGGCAGCGGCCTTGAACTTGTTGTAGTTGATCAGGCAGCCGGCCTTGACGATGGCACGCTCCTCTGCCGTCATATCGGCAATGTAAAGCTCAATCTGCTCGACCGCACCATCGGCGCGCACTACGTAGGCGGCGATGTCCTTTAGATCGCCATCGAGCGCGGCGCGGATACCCGGCACAAAGACGTAGTCGCCCACCTCAAAGTTGGGCTCGGCCTCCATCTGGAAGGGCACCATGCCCCAGTTCATCACGTTGGAGCGATAGCGCTTGGTGGCGTACTCGTGGACGATGTTGGCCAGGCCGCCGATCACGCGCTGGCAGCTCGCGGCCTGCTCGCGGGCGGAACCGTCGCCGGGCTTCTTGGCATAGAGCATGGAGCCGTACTCGGTTGCTTTGGCGTCTGCCGCGACACCCGCGCCAGCCAGCGCCTCAAACACGCCGGCAAGCTCGGCATCGAGTGCCGCCAGGTCGCCTGCGACCTCGCCGGCCACGCGGCGCTTCTCCACCGCGTCGACCTCCTTGGAGCGGCCCACGTAGGCAGGGTCGCGGCGGCTGAGCGTAAACTCGGCCAGGCCCAGCGGGTTGGAGCGGAAGGAGCTCGTCTCACCCGAAGGGATGAGCTCGTCGGTCGTGGTGACCGGGTCCATGATCTTGGAGCACACCTTGAGCAGGATATCGTCGCCGAGAGGCTCCATCGCGGGCCACGGCTTGATGTTGGGACCCTCGACCAGCTCGTCGGCAGGCTCCGCCTTGCCAAAGCCCCAGTACACGCGCTTTTTGTACGGCGCGTCGTCAAAGGTGTACTCGCAGGCCTCGTCCCAAGTCTCCTCGGGCAGGTCGGTCGCCGGCGTCAGGACGCCACCGTTGGCAGCCGTTGCCGCAATGGAGCGGGCGTCCATCAGGGCCACGGCGCTCAGCTGGCCATTGCCCGGCTTGGAACCCTCGCGGTTGGGGAAGTTGCGCGTGGTGTGGCGGATGGACAGGCCGTTGTTGGCAGGCGTGTCGCCGGCACCGAAGCACGGGCCGCAGAACGCCGTGCGGACGATCGCACCGGCCTCCATAAGGTCGTAGATGAAGCCACGGCGCGTGAGCTCGAGTGCCACGGGCTGGCTCGTGGGATAGACCGACAGCGAGAACTCGCCGCAGCCGGTGTTGGCGCCCTTGAGCACGCGGGCAGCCTGGACCACGGAGTCGTAGTTGCCGCCCGAGCAGCCGGCGATAACGCCCTGCTGCACGTGCAGCTTGCCGTCGACGATCTTGTCGAGCAGGCTAAAGTGTGTCTTGCCCTCGCCGATCTTGGCGGCCTCGAGCTCGACCTCATGCAGGATGTCCTCGAGGTTCTCGTTGAGCTCGTCGATCTCAAAGCCGTTGGAAGGATGGAACGGCAGCGCGATCATGGGCTTGATGCTCGACAGGTCGACCTCGACGCAGCCGTCGTAGTAGGCGACATCGGCGGGCTTGAGCTCGCGGTAGTCGTCGCCGCGGCCGTGCATGGTCAAAAACGCGTGCGTGTCCTCGTCGGTGGCCCAGATGCTCGACAGGCAAGTGGTCTCGGTGGTCATGACATCGACGCCGTTGCGGTAGTCGGTCGTCATGCTCGCGATACCCGGACCCACGAACTCCATGACCTTGTTCTTGACGTAGCCCTTGGCAAAGACGGCGCGGATGATGGCGAGCGCCACGTCGTGCGGGCCGACGCCGGGACGTGGGGCGCCCGTGAGGTAGATGGCTACGACGCCGGGATAGGCGACATCGTAGGTGTCGCGCAGCAGCTGCTTTGCCAGCTCGCCGCCGCCCTCGCCCACGGCCATGGTACCCAGGGCACCATAGCGGGTGTGCGAGTCGGAACCCAGAATCATCTTGCCGCAGCCGGCGAAGTTCTCACGCATAAAGGAGTGGATGACGGCGATGTGCGGCGGGACGAAAATGCCGCCGTATTTTTTGGCCGCGGAAAGGCCAAAGACATGGTCGTCCTCGTTGATGGTGCCGCCCACGGCGCACAGCGAGTTGTGGCAGTTGGTGAGCACGTAAGGCAGCGGGAACTGCTCCATGCCCGAGGCGCGCGCCGTCTGGATGATGCCGACAAAGGTGATGTCGTGGCTCGCCATGGCATCGAAGCGAATCTTGAGCGCCTCGGGATCTCCGGACGTATTGTGTGCCTGGAGGATCGAATACGCGATGGTGCCACGCTTGGCGTCCTCGGGCGTCTGCGTAATACCACGCTCGGCAGCCTCGGCTGCAGGCACAACCTCGCTGCCGCCGCGCAGGTAGATGCCGTCCTCGTACAGCTTGACCATACTGTCTCCCACTCTGCCCAAAAGATTTGGGCGCATAGCATACATTCGTTCAATATCGTGCCATAGAACGGTTGCCAGCGGGTTACGAATCTCGGCGTTCACTTTATCTCAGTAAAGCACAGGGCGATATTGGCGCAAGGAGTGTTCCAAAGTGCCGGCACAGAAGGAACGTCCCCAAGTGCCAGCCAAAAATGGGAGTGGATAACCTCCCGTTTCTAGCCCTCAAGCGGACCAAAAGTGGGAGATTATCCACTCTCATATTGTTAGGATTTGCGTCGTAGAGCCGCCGTAACTAAAGATCGGTTCCTGCTCCCAAAAGCTTGCGCATGACTTGCTCGGGGTTGACTGAGCCATCGCGCGGGGCCAGAGCGGTGATCTTCTTCTGCATCTTGTACTCGTGCAGCTCGTCCTCGAGCTGGCGCACGCGGGCACGGAGTTTTTCGTTCTCGCGCTCGCGCTCCTCGGCACGCTCCTTCATATCGAGGATGCGCACCACGCCGGCAAGGTTGATGCCCTCGTCGGTCAGCTGGTTGATGAGCTCCAGGCGCTCGATATCGGCACGCGAATACAGGCGCGTGTTGCCGCCCGAGCGCTGGGGGTTCACCAGGCCCTTGGACTCGTAGACGCGCAGAGTCTGCGGATGCATGCCGGTCAGCTCGGCCGCCACGCTGATCATGTACAGCGGTTTGTTCCTATTGTCCTCGGCCATGCTACCTGACCCCTTTCCGTCTCGTTATCGTCCATCATAAGCCCGCGGGCGTGGTCGTGCGCCGCGACCGCCCTAGTACGTCGCCTTGTAACGGTTGACCTTCTCGCGATAGTCGCGTGTGTCGGCCTCGCGCAGCTTGGTCATGGCATCGCGCTCGTCATCGGATAGGTTCGTGGGGACCTGCACCTTGATCTCGACGAGCAGCGCGCCCGTACGGCCACGGTGCTTAACGTCGGGCGCTCCCATCTCCTTAAAGCGGAACTTCTTGCCCGTCTGGGTACCCGCGGGCACTTTCAAACGGACCGTCGCGCCGCCGGGCGTGGGCACGTCCACCGTGCAGCCGAGCGCCGCCTCGTAGACCGAGACCGGTACCTCCATGGTCACGTCGGCGCCTTTGCGCTTAAACAGCGGGTGCTCCTCCACATGCGTGGTCACGACCAGGTCGCCGCGCTCGCCACCCGCAACGCCATACTCGCCGCGACGCTTGTAGCGTAGCTTGCCGCCGTCGACCGCGCCCGCGGGGACCGAGACCGTAATGGTCTGCTGCTCGCCTGTCGAGGGAATGCGATAGGTGACTTTGTGCGTCACGCCGCGAAACGCGTCCTCGGCCGTCACATCGACGGTCAGCGACAGGTCGCCGCCCTTGCGCGCGCGGTTGCGACCCGCACCGGCACCGGCAGCGCCCGCAGCCCCGGCAAAGCCCGAGCCCCAATCGCTACCCCAGGCACCGTTGCCGCTAAAGATGCTGTCGAAGATGTCGCCCCAGCCGCTGGCACCCGCGCCGGCACCGTAGCCGCCGCCATACGCGCCGCCTGCGCCCGGCATGCCGCCAAACATGAGCATCTGGTCGTACTCTTTGCGCTTCTTCTCGTCCGAAAGCGTCTCGTAGGCCTCGCTGATCTCCTTGAACTTGGCCTCGTCGCCGCCGGCATCGGGGTGATATTTTTGCGCGAGCTTGCGAAACGCGCTCTTGATCTCTTTGTCGGAGGCGCTCTTGGATACGCCCAGGATGTCATAGAAGGTTTTGCCTGCAGCCATCGTAGCTCCTCTCCTGTTTCATCCGCCGCCCAGCGGGCGGCGGCTCATGCTTTCATATGGCACTAGGCCAGAAAGGGCCCCGGGTGTTGCCCCGGGGCCCTTCTCAATTACTCCTCGGTGCTCTCGGCCGTATCGGCCGCAGCATCCTCGGGCGCCGCTTCGGGCTCCGGTGCGGGGCGCTTCTCGCCACCGTAGGTCACCGTCACCATCGCGGAACGCAGAATGCGGTCCGCCATGCGGTAGCCCTTCTGGTACACGTCGTTGACGGTCTCGTCATACTGCGATGCGTCCTCGACGCGGCCCACGGCCTGGTGCTCGAGCGGATCGAACGCCTCGCCCTTGGGGTCGATGGGCTCAACGCCCTCGTGCGCAAACACATCGAGCAGCTTGGCATGCACCGCGTCGACGCCGTCGACGAACTGCTTAAAGTCGTCGGCAAGCTCCTGGCTGCGGGCATGGTCGATCGCACGCTCGATATCGTCGACCACCGGCAGCAGCGCGGTGACGAGCTTCTCGGTCGCGCGCTCGCGCTCGGCGATACGCTCATTGGCGGTGCGGCGACGGAAGTTCTCCCAGTCGGCCTGCAGACGGGCGGTGCGCTCGGTGGCGTCCTTTGCCTTGTCCTCGGCGGCCTTCTGGGCCTCTGCCGCAGCATCGAGCTCGTTGCGCACGTCGGCAAGCTCTTTCTGAGCCTGCTCGAACTTGAGCTTAAAGTCGTTGTCGGCGGCTTCCTCACCGGCGCGGATAGCAGCTTCCACCATCTCGTCCTCGGTCATCGTCGCCTCCTTGTTGGAATCCTCTACCTGGTTCTCGACAGCCTCGGCGGCCGCGGCCTCATTGGCCTCGGTATCGTCGACGGCCTCTACGGGAATCTTCACGTCCTTCTCCTCAGAGTCAACGGGGGCGGCGCCAGCGGCAGCCGCCTCCGTGCGAGCTTTACGGGCGGACATGATTACTTGTCCTCGTCGTCCACAACCTCGTAGTCGGCGTCGACGACGTCATCGTCGGCAGGCTGGGCGCCGGCGGCACCGTCGGTCTGCTGCTGAGCGTCGGCGTAGACAACCTGAGCCAGCTCGTAGGCCACGGACTGCAGGGACTCGCCAGCGGCCTTGATGGCCTCGACGTCAGAGCCCTCGAGCGCCTTCTTGGCGTCGGCGATAGCGGCCTCGGCCTTGGACTTCACGTCGGCGGAAACCTTGTCACCGAGCTCATTGAGGGTCTGCTCGGTGGAGTAGCACAGGCTGTCGGTCTGGTTGCGAACCTCGACCTCTTCCTTCTGCTTCTTGTCCTCCTCGGCATGAGCCTCGGCGTCCTTGACCATGCGATCGACTTCGTCGTCGGAAAGCGCGGTGGAGCCGGAGATGGTGATCTGCTGCTCCTTGCCGGTGCCCTTGTCCTTAGCGGAGACCTTGACGATGCCGTTGGCGTCGATGTCGAAGGTGACCTCGATCTGCGGCACGCCGCGGCGGGCAGCCGGGATGCCGGTCAGCTGGAACTTACCGAGCGACTTGTTGTCGCGGGCAAGCTCGCGCTCGCCCTGGAGCACGTTGATCTCGACGCTGGTCTGGTTGTCGGCAGCGGTGGAGTAGACCTCGGTCTTGGAGGTCGGGATCGTGGTGTTGCGGTCAATCATCTTGGTCATGATGCCGCCCATGGTCTCGACGCCCAGCGACAGCGGGGTAACGTCGAGCAGCAGGATGCCCTCGACGTCGCCGGTGAGCACGCCGCCCTGGACGGCAGCGCCGTCGGCAACGACCTCGTCGGGGTTCACGGACATGTTGGGCTGCTTGCCGGTCATGGTCTTGACGAGCTCCTGGACGGCGGGCATACGGGTGGAGCCGCCGACGAGGATGACCTCGGTCAGATCGGAAAGCTTAAGCTTGGCGTCGCGCAGGGCGTTGGTGACAGGCTGCTTGCAGCGCTCGAGCAGGTCGCGGGTGATCTTCTCGAACTCGGCGCGGGTCAGCGTGTAGTTGAGGTGCAGCGGGCCAGACTGGTTCATGGTAATGAACGGCAGGTTGATGGTGGTCTGCTGGGCGGCGGAGAGCTCCTTCTTGGCGTTCTCGGCAGCCTCCTTCAGACGCTGCAGGGCCATGGGGTCCTGACGCAGGTCGACACCGTTCTCCTGCTGGAACTTATCGGCCATCCAGTCGATGACGCGCTGATCCCAGTCGTCGCCGCCCAGGTGGTTGTCGCCCGAGGTGGACAGAACCTCAAACACGCCGTCGGCGAGGTCGAGGATGGAGACGTCGAAGGTACCGCCGCCCAGGTCGAAGACCAGGATGCGCTGGTCGGTGCCCTGCTTGTCCAGGCCATAGGCCAAAGCAGCAGCGGTCGGCTCGTTGACGATACGCTTGACGTTGAGGCCGGCGATCTTACCGGCGTCCTTGGTGGCCTGACGCTGGGCGTCGTTGAAGTAAGCCGGGACGGTGATGACGGCGTCGGTGACGGTCTCGCCCAGATACTTCTCGGCGTCGGCCTTCATCTTAGCGAGCGTCATGGCGCTCACCTGCTCGGCGGTGTAATCCTTGCCCTCGATGTCGACGACGGCACGTCCGCCCTGGCCCTCCTTGACCTCGTACGGCACGGTCTTGATCTCGGAGGTGCACTCGGAGTACTTGCGGCCCATGAAGCGCTTGATGGAAAACACGGTGTTCTTGGGGTTGGTGACAGCCTGGTTCTTAGCGGCCTTGCCCACAACGCGGTCGCCGTCAGCACGGAAGCCGACAACGGACGGGGTGGTGCGGTCGCCCTCGGCGTTCACGATAATGGTCGGAGAACCGCCCTCGAGAACGGCCATAGCGGAGTTAGTAGTACCAAGGTCGATACCAAGAATCTTACTCATTAGAAATTCCCTCTCTCTTTTGCGTTCGCGCCGCCTCGACGGTCTGTCGCGCGGCGCTTCGGCTTGTCTTTCAGGATGTAGTGTATCCCCTTATGGGCCGGAATATACAAAATCTAAGTCAATTCATATAAGATTTCTTATCTCTGAGAGTTTAGGTTCTCAAATGCGCAGGTAGATGCGCTAATTGAGTTCTCGGCAGATCTATTAAGATCTATGTAGAGTTGACTGAGGCTTGCGTCCGGGGGTGTCTGGGGCCGCCTTGCGGAAAGCTCGTCCCGGTTTGAGCATGGATTCCGGGTCGCAGTTTCCGTCTGAAAGCTCAACCGGAAACCGTGTCCCGTTTTGAGAGCTGATACCGGGTCGCAGTTTCCGCTAGCGGGCCCAACCGGAAACTGCGACCCGTTTTTCGGCCAAATAACGGGATGCCCTTTCCGCAGGCGCACTCAATACCTCAATATCTCAAGTCACCTTTAGCTAACATTTGCGCAGCTCAACGGCCCCACCTGCGTGTTTTTTAGTAAACCTTGGCATACTCGGCGAACGGTATGAAGATGCCGGCCAGAGGGTATTGCAAACGGTCGCTCCCGTGGTATGTTTTTGCCCGAATCAAACCGGCGCGCATCGCCTGTAGCGTCGGTCAACAGAGAGGAAACTACCATGGCTCATCCCGTAATTGATGCCGACGAGTGCATCGCTTGTGGCGTTTGCGTCGACTCCTGCCCCGCTGGCGTTCTGGAGCTCCAGGACGTCGCTACCGTCGCTGACGAGGACTCCTGCGTCGCCTGTGGCGCTTGCCAGGACGCTTGCCCCGCTGGCGCGATCACCGAGATCGTCGAGGAGTAACAACTCCCCCACTTGCACACTCAAAAGTACACCGTGCACAAAAAAGGAGGCTTCCGCATCGCCGCGGAGGCCTCCTTTTGCATATGTGGGCAGCTAATTTGGAGCGGGACCCTTGGCAGTTGCGGTGGAATAGTTCCTGTTTTATGTCTTGGATGCCGATTTTAGGAACTATTTCACCGCAACTTATAGATGCGGCGTCGACTAGGACAAATCGTCTTCGTAGGGCATCAGGTCTGCTAGGTAGCCTTTTTCCTTGAGCATCGCCTCGATCTCGTCGAGGGTCTGTTCGTCCTCCGCCGCAATGCGATGGAAGTGGTAGCCGCTGGTCACCGTCAGCAGCGGAAAGCTCTTGCCGCTCTCGATATCGCGCAGATAGCGCTCGACATCGCGACGATTGCGGATGTCCAGGTCGGCCGTAATCTTACCGTACACGCGGTGATTGACAATCACGTTGAGCACGGCGCCGCCGGCGTCGACGATACTCGTGAGCTCATCGCCTGCCTGCTCCACGCTGTGGCGAACCTTGACCAAGCGCGTAGGCACGGCGGGGCTGCTGGGGGCCTCCTGCAGCACGTAGCCGCGGTTGGTCGCCACGATATCGTGCCCATCGGCGCGCAGCAGGGCGATGTCCTGCACCACGATCTGGCGGCTCACACCCACCTCGCGGGCAAGCGCGCTGCCCGATACGGGCCCCTTGGCCCCCTCGAGCACGGCCATGATGGCACGGCGACGCTCGCGGGCGTTCATTATTTACCGTCCAGCAGACGCAGGTGCTTAAGCGAGAGGTCGAGGATCGGCGCGGAGTGCGTCAGGGCGCCCGAGCTAATAAAGTCAACGCCCAGGTCGGCAAGCGCGCGGATATTGCTGGCATCCACGTTGCCCGAGCACTCGGTCTTGGCGCGGCCGGCGATAAGTTCAATAGCGGCGGCCATGTCGTCATGGGTCATGTTGTCGAACATGATGATGTCGGCGCCGGCCTCCACGGCCTCGCGCACCATGTCCAGGTTCTCACACTCGATCTCGACCGTCGTGGTAAACGATGCATGGGCGCGCGCCATCTCGATCGCACGCGTCACGCCACCGGCGGCGTCGATGTGGTTGTCCTTGAGCATGACAGCCGTCGACAGGTTATAGCGGTGGTTGCTGCCACCGCCGATCTCGACTGCCGCCTTTTCAAACACACGCATGCCCGGTGTGGTCTTGCGCGTGTCGACAAGCACGGTCTTGGTGCCCTCGAGCGCAGCCGCCATCCGATGCGTGTAAGTAGCGATGCCGCTCATGCGCTGCAGGTAGTTGAGCGCCACGCGCTCGCCCGAAAGCAACACGCGCGCGTCGCCGCGCACCTGACCCACATGGTCGCCGGCGTGCACCTCGTCGCCATCCGAGACATCGAACAACACGGAGCTCTGCGGATCCAGCAGCTCAAAGGTGCGGGAGAACACGTCTAGGCCGGCGATGATGCCATCGGCTTTGGCGATAAGCTCCACCGTGGCGGGGCGCGCCGTGGGGCACACGCTCGCCGTGCTCACGTCCTCAAACGTAATGTCCTCGCGCAGAGCCTGCAGAATCAGATCATCGACGACGAGCTTCATGGTAATGGGATTCATGGTCTACTCCTCCACGGCCTGCGTGCCGGCGGCACGGGCCAATTCATCGATTGCCAGGGTGTCGACGCTCAGGGCGCGATGACGGCCATCGAGCGCGGGATCGCCCGCCTGCTCCACGGCCAGCGACTCGCCGGTGCGCATGTACCACGCGGCGCGACGACCCCAGACCAACGCCTCGAGCAGGCTGTTTGATGCAAGGCGGTTCTTGCCGTGCACGCCGTTGCAAGCCGTCTCGCCCGCGGCGTAGAGCTCGGGCATCGAGGTGCGGCCGTCCCTGTCTACCCACACGCCGCCCATAAAGTAGTGCTGCGTGGGCGTAACGGGAATGGGCTCGTCCAGGATGTCGCGACCGTCCTCAAGGCAGCGCGCGCGAATGTTGGCAAAATGCCCGGTCACCACGTCGCGCTCGACGGGGGCAAAGCTCAGCCACTCGTGCTCGGTGCCGTCCTGCTTCATCTGCTCGCGGATGGCGGCGGCGACCACATCGCGCGGCTGGAGCTCGTCGGTAAAGCGCTCGCCGGCGGCGTTGAGCAAAATCGCGCCCTCGCCGCGGCAGCTCTCGCTGATCAGGAAGGTGCGGCCCGGCTGCGGCGAGAACAGGCCCGTGGGATGGATCTGCACGTAGTCCAGGTGCTCCATCTTAATGCCATGCTCCTGAGCGATGTAGCAGGCGTCGCCCGTGAGCTGCGGGTAGTTGGTCGAGTGGTCGTACACGCCGCCAATGCCACCCGTCGCCCACAGCGTGTGGCGGGCATGGATCTTAAACGGCTTACCGGCATGCACGCCCTCAGCGGCATTTGCCAGCTCGTCGGCGGGGCGAACCGAGTTGTCCTCGTCCACGGCTACGGCGACGACGCCGGTGCACACCGTGGCGCCATCGCGCTCGGCGGTCAGGATGTCGGTCATGGCCACGTGCTCCAAAATCTGCACGTTGTCCAGCTTGCAAACGGCCTGGAGCAGCTTGGTCGTGATCTCCTTGCCCGTAATGTCGGCATGAAAGGCAATGCGCGGACGGCTGTGCGCGCCCTCGCGGGTAAAATTGAGGCTGCCGTCGGCCTTGCGCTCAAAATCCACGCCCATCGCTAGCAGGTCGTTGATGACCGAGCGACTCGAGCGAATCATGATGTCGACGCTCTCGCGGCGGTTCTCGTAGTGGCCGGCGTGCATGGTGTCCTCAAAGAAGGCATCGTAGTCCGAGCCTTCGGGCAGCACGCAGATGCCGCCCTGCGCGAGCATCGAATCGCACTCATCAACCGCGCCCTTGGAGAGCATGATCACGCGCGTGCTCGTCGGCAGATTGAGAGCCGCGTACAAGCCAGCTACGCCGCAGCCGGCAATAACGACGTCGCACTCCATGTCGGGGTATTGTTTGGTTTCCACAGGAATCCTCTCCCTTGTAATGTGGCATAAGGGACTGCCCCTCATGTCACATCGTTCTAACGCGCCGCGTACCCGAGCATGCGGTCGAGCGTGAGTTTGGCCTGGTCGGCAGCCTCGTCCGACACGCCGATCTGCACCTCGCCCTCGCCCGTCTCCAGGCAGCGCACGAGCTTTTCGAGCGTGATGAGGTCCATGTTGACGCAGGTGGGCTGCACCGCGGGGAAATAGAACTTCTTGCCGGTGCCCTGGCAGCGGCGCTCGAGCTCGTAGAGCACGCCGCGGACCGTCACGATGATGAACTCGCTCGCGTCCGACTCCTCGGCATACTTGATGATGCCGGCGGTGGAGCCGATGTAGTCGGCCTCGGCCAGAACGTCGGCCTTGCACTCGGGGTGCGCCAGCACGAGCGCGCCGGGGTGGGCCTCCTGCGCATCGACGATCTGCTCGACGGTGATGATGTGATGGCGCGGGCAGTAGCCGTTGTTGAGGATGACGTGCTTTTGCGGCACCTGCTCGGCTACGAAGCGTCCCAGGTTTTGGTCGGGAATGAACAGAATATGCTGCTGCGGCAGCTCGGACACGATCTTAACGGCGTTGGAGCTGGTGACGCACACGTCGCTCCAGCTCTTGATCTCGACCGTGGAGTTGACGTAGCACACCACGGCCAGGTCGTCGCCGTACTCGGCGCGCGCCGCGTCGACCGTCTCGCGCTTGACCATGTGCGCCATGGGACAGTCCGCGCCCGGCTCGGGCAGCAGCACGGTCTTAGTGGGATTGAGCAGCTTGGCGCTCTCGCCCATAAACTCCACGCCGCACAGCACGATGGTCTGCTGCGGCAGGCTTTTGGCGAGCTTTGCCAGGTAGAAGCTATCGCCGACATAATCGGCAACGGCTTGGACCTCAGGCGCCACGTAATAGTGCGCCAGGATCACCGCGTCACGTTGGGTTTTTAGTTGCTGAATGGCCTCGACGAGCTCTGCGGGCACCAATGCCGCGCGCTCCGTTGCCGTCGTTGCCGATGCCAGGCTGGCCGCAATGTCGCGTGCAAGCTCCGATGCATCCATGTTCGCGCTCTGTGCCATCAAGGCCCCTCTCTTTTGGCGAATCTTGGAGCTTTAGTATGACACCTAGGTTTACAGCTGACAAGACAGCTGTAAACCTAGGTGTAAAGTTGAAATAAAGATTCAATCATGTGGCAGGTCCATTTTCGAACTGGCAAGCTGAGGATAGCCGAGCTCTCGATAGCGCAGGAGGCATCTTTCGCCACCGCAATACCGCTTGGCGCGAGTTGCACGCCGTGGGGCGCAAACGGTCCGCACCCCCACAAGCGGTCCGCACCCAATGTGGCAAAATCGAACTACTTAAGGGGGCCGAATGCTCAAGATTATTGCCTGCGACGATGACGTCGCTTTTCTAGATAGACTGCACCGGATGATCGACCGTTGGTCGAGCGAGACGGGCACGGCGGTCGATGTTGCGCTCGTTACGCGTGGCGAGGACCTGCTGGCGCGCCATGCCGCGTCGCGCGCCGACATCATTCTGCTCGACATGATCATGCCGCTCGTCAACGGCATGGACACCGCACGCGAACTGCGCCAGGCCGACACCGCCGTGCGCCTGGTGTTTCTCACCTCGTCGCCCGAGTTTGCACTGGAGTCCTACGAGGTCCGCGCCTTCGACTACCTGCTCAAGCCCGTGACTTACGAACGCCTGGCGCAGTTACTTAACGAGCTTTCGAGCATGCGCCCGGCGGCAACCGACGAGCTCGTGATCAAAACTTCCTTTGGCTACCACGCCCTGCGCCTGTCCGACATCGAATATGCCGAGGCGCGCAACAAGCACGTGGTCTTCCACCTGCGCGACGGACGCGACATCGAGGCACTCGAGTCGTTCCGCAGCGTCGAGGACCGTTTGGCGCAAAATGCCACCTTCTTTAAATGCCACCGCAGCTACCAGGTCAACCTGCGCAACATCGATCACTTTGACCGCACGGACATCGTCATGCGCTCGGGCGCGTGCATCCCGCTTTCGCGCAGTTGCAAGCAGGGATTCCAAGACGCCTACTTTGCGGTGCGCTTTGAGGCTGGGAGACACTGATGGTCTCCTCGGTCGAAATGGTCCTTTGGGCAATCCACCACGCCACAACGCTACTCTTTGGCGTCTTTGCCTCGGCGGCGCTGTGCGGTATCGAGATCAACCGGCGTCATGCGCTTGAACTGGTGCTGGTCGGTGCCGTAACCGGATGCGCATTTGGCCTCGCCAATGCCGTCGGCGGAGAGCTTTTCGCCCGCCAGGTATATCCGCTCGTCGTGCATCTGCCGCTCATCATCTATTTGTGCGCGCGCTACCGCCTGAGCCCGCTGCTTGCCGTGCTCGGCATTACGAGTGCCTATCTGAGCTGCCAGTTCAGCAATTGGATGGGCATCGCCGCATTTGCCGCAACCGATTCTCAGATCGCGTACTATCTGGCGCGCATCGCGACCACACTCGCCGTCTTTGCCGTCCTGCTGCATTGGGCCGGCGACATCGGTCCGCGCTTGGCGATTAAAAGCACCACCGAGCTGGGCATCCTTTTAATCCTGCCGCTCGTCTATTACGTCTTTGACTATGCCACCAACGTCTACACCACGCTGTTCCACTCGGGCTCGGTGGTGACGGTTGAGTTTTTGGCCTTTGCACTCTGCGCGTTCTACCTTATGTTCCTCGCCGTCTACCTGCGCGAATACGAAGAAAAGGAAACCGCCGAGCGAGAGCGCTGGATGCTCGAAACCCGCGACAGCGCCGCCATCAAAGAGCTCGAGGCTTGGCGTCAATCTGGGCGCGAGCTGTCGATTCTTCGCCACGACATGCGCCACTTCCTACGCGGCCTGGCCGCTGATCGCGTCGGAAATGTTGGTGTAAGCGCGCCGACGGCTGACCGCTAAACGCAAGCGGCCCCTGTCCTAGAATCTGGAATTGCTACATAACACAGGTTCTGGGAAAGGACAGGGACCGCTATGGAGATATTAGCAGACGCGATGCCGGATAAGGCCGCCATCCCGAGGTCGACCGACGGGATGGTCGACATCCAGTCGCTGCTCAGGCTACTCGCCGAGCAGGTGGTCAACGCCATCATGGACGAGGAGGCCGACCAGCTCTGCGGCGAGGGGGCCAACAGCAGGAACGGCTACCGCAACCGCACGCTCGAGACGTGCGTGGGCACGCTCAACCTGAGAATCCCCAAGCTCAGGACGGGCAGCTTCTTCCCCGAGGACGTCCTCGAGCGCTACCAGCGCGTCGACCGCGCGCTCGTCGCGGCGGTGGCCGAGATGTACGCCACCGGCACCAGCACCAGGAAGGTGCAGAGGATAGCCGAGAATATGGGCATCGAGAGGCTCGGCAGGGACCGAGTGAGCGCGATCGCCGCGACCCTCGACGCCGAGATAGCCGACCTCGCGGAGGGGCCGCTCGATGCGCGCGCGATACCCTACATCTGGCTCGACGCGACCTACGTCAAGTGCCGCCGCGGGGGCCGCGTGGCTTCGACCGCGGTGGTCACGGCGATAGGCTGCGACGAGTTCGGCTGGAGGCGGGTGCTGGGGGTATCCGTGGTGGACACGGAGTCCTACGAATCGTGGCTCGGTTTCCTGCGGAAGCTGCGCGACCGCGGCGCGACCGGCACCGAGCTCGTCGTATCCGATGCCCACGGGGGCCTGGTCAGGGCCATAGGCGAGGTCTTCCAGGGGGCGGCCTGGCAGCGATGCGCCGTGCACCTGATGCGCGACTGCATGCGCGAGGCCGGCTCCTGGCAGCTGAGGCGCCGCGTGGGGCGCATCGTCTCCTCGGTCTTCCGCGCCAGGGACGCCGCCACCGCCGTGGCCATGTACCACGCGGCATGCGAGATGCTGGAGGGGTGCTGCCCGAGGGCGGCAAGGGTGCTCGAGGAGGCGGAGCCCGACGCACTCGCGTACCTGGACTTCCCGCCGTCGCACTGGAAGCGCCTGCGCACCAACAACGTGCAGGAGCGCGCCAACAGAGAAATCAAGCGCCGCTCGCGCGTGGTGCAGGTCTTCCCGTCGGAGAGTTCGCTGCTCAGGCTCGTGGGCGCCGTCATGTGCGACCAGGCCGAGACATGGTCCGGCTCGCGCTACTTCTCGGAGAGGAAGATGGCCGAGATGCATGACGCCGCGTTCAGAATGGGTGCCGCGGGCGAGCACGACTGGGCGGAGCTGGAGAAGGCGGCCAGGAAGATGATCGAATCCAGCCTGGAACTTGCCGACAGCGTGGAGGCAGCCTAGGATATCAACTGATTCCGGATATCGGACACAGGGGCCGCAAGGGCCCTTACACCAACTTTCTCGACACTACCTGGCCGGGTAGTGTCGAGAAAGTTGGTGTAGAGCCCCATCCGAAGCGAGTCGGCCCGGCGT
>UQIQ01000009.1 GCA_900541185.1 uncultured Collinsella sp. | reverse complement strand
TTAAGTCGTCGGCAGCGTCAGATGTGTATAAGAGACAGGCGCATGCCCGAGCTCGTGCGCGCGAGCGATAAGATCCTGCACCATACGTTCGATGCGGGCGAGGGCGTGCTGATTCCGGCGGAGATCCTCGAGCACGCCAAGCGCGGCTGCCGCAACTTCGTGATCCTGCAGCCGTTCGGGTGTCTGCCCAACCATGTCGTGGGGCGCGGGCTCATCCATGCGCTCAAGGAGCAGTATCCCACGGCGCAGTTCCTGCCGCTCGACTACGATCCCGACGTGAGCTTCGCCAACGTGGAGAACCGTCTTCAGATGCTCATCATGAACGCCAAGGCGCAGGGGTGCGGTGAGGCGCATGGCGAGACCGCGTAAGGACGCCGATGCGCCCGATGCACGCACCCGTATCATCGAGGCGTTTTGGGAGCTCATCGAGAACAACAGCATCTTCGAGCTGTCGGTTGGCGAGGTGACCCGCGCCGCCCAGTGCAATCGCGGAACGTTTTACTACTATTTTCACGATTTCGATGAACTCGTCGCCATCGCCATAGCCCAGCTGCTGCAGGATAACGAGCTCATCACCGATGCCCTCTGGCATTTTTCGAGCGAGGGCGACCTTTCGGCGTTCGACCGGCGCGACGTCCGCTGCCTGCTGCGGCGCATCGTCATCACCATGAGGGCGGGTGCCGCCGAGCAGGTCGTGCAGGGCATCCATACGATCATCATCGACCGCGTGAGAGAGATCGTCCACCCCGACGGAGAAGAGCTCAAGGCGGATTCGAGCTTTGCGGTGGGCTTTCTGGTCTCGGGCATCATGGACTTTGTGATGGCGGTCGGCTTTGCCCGGGAGGGCGGCGAGGAGATAGACCTCGAGCAGCTGGGGGACAGCGCGTGCGCGTACCTGAGGGCGGTCGCCATGCAGACGGTGGAAACGGTCGCGCAAGTCGAGGGCGTCGATACATCCGAGCTGCTCGAACGCGTCTCCAAGGAGGCCGATGCCTATCGCGCATCGCGTGCGACGAGTCCCGACGTGGTGAAAGACGCCTAGGGTTTCTCTTGCGGGGCGCCTGTCGCGCATCGCGCGGTGAGTCCCGCGATGCGGTCATAACCTGCATTCATGTGAGCCGGGTTTATAGATATTCCTCCAGCTGTTAACATAGACAACCTGTGGGTAAAGAGACAAAAGCGCCGCCGACGGGCGGGCGTTTTGATTTCGATGAACTCATGTAAGGAAACGAGCATGTTAGATAGATTTACCGATCGAGCGCGCAAGGTCATGTCGATGGCCAAACAGGAGGCGCTCGATCTTCATTCAAATAAGGTGGGCACCGAGCACCTGCTGCTCGCGCTTGCCAAGGAGGACGAGGGCATTGCCGCCGAGGCACTGCGCTCGCTTGATATCTCCTACGACGACATCATGGACACGCTCAAAGAGGTCCAGACCACGGTTCCCGAGCCCAGTGAGGAGACCGAGGCGGCTAAGCTCGCCTTTACGCCGCTCGTCATTAGCGTTATGGAGCGTTCATTCCGCGTGGCGCGTGAGAATAACCAGACCTACGTGTCGACCGAGCACTTGCTGATCGGCATCGTCGAAGAGGGCAACGGCATGGCCATGGACATCCTCATGCGCCTGGGTGTGTCGTCCGCCTCTATCAAAAAGGCTATCGAGAAACTCACTGCCAAGGACCAGGACAAGAAGCGTCCGCTCGCCGGCGCCGGTGCCGGGCGTCCCGGTGCGGGCCTGCCGTTCTTTAGCGGCTCGGATGCCTCTCAGCAAAAGGGGAGCGGCACCGACACGCTCAAGCAGTTCGCCACCAACCTCACTCAAAAGGCGCGCGACGGCGAGCTCGATCCCGTGATTGGCCGCGAAAAGGAAGTCCAGCGCATGATGGAGATCCTTTCGCGCCGCACCAAGAACAACCCGCTTATCCTGGGCGACCCCGGCGTGGGCAAGACGGCCATCGTCGAGGGCCTGGCGCAGCAGATCGCTGCCGGCAACGTGCCCGAGAATCTCATGAACCAGAACATCTGGACGCTCGACCTGCCGGGCCTCGTTGCGGGCGCCAAGTATCGCGGTGAGTTTGAGGAGCGCCTCAAGAACGTGATCCAGGAGGCCACCGAGGCTGACGACGTCATCCTGTTTATTGACGAGATGCACACCATCATCGGTGCCGGTTCTGCCGAGGGCTCCATCGACGCGAGCTCCATGCTCAAGCCCGTGCTTGCACGCGGTGCCTTCCAGATTATTGGCGCCACCACGGCCGAGGAATTCCGCAAGTACCTCACCAAAGACCCAGCCTTCGAGCGTCGCTTCCAGACTATCGATGTCGAGGAGCCGAGCGTCGAGGACACCGTCAAGATCCTGACCGCGCTTAAGCCGCGCTACGAGGAGCACCACCATGTGCGCTACACGCAGGGCGCTATCGAGGCTGCCGCGAACCTTTCCAACCGCTACATCCAGGATCGCTTCCTGCCCGATAAGGCCATCGACCTCATCGACGAGGCCGGTGCCCGCGCTCGCATCGCCGCGAATCGTGCGCCCGAGCCGGTGCGCGAGGCCGAGCATCGCATAGAGGAGCTCAAGGCCGCCGCGCAGGAGGCCACCGAGAGCGACGACATGAACAAGGCCGCCGAGATCACCGAGCAGCAGAAGGCCGCCGAGATTGAGCTCGCCGAGGCCAAGGCCGCCTGGACCGCCGAGCTCGACGCCAGCCCGCTCACCATCGACGTGAGTCAGATTGCCGACATCGTGTCCGTGACCTCTGGCGTGCCGGTTTCCTCGCTCACCGAGAGCGAGAGCCGTCGCCTGCTGCAGACCGAAAGCGTGCTCAAGACCCGCATTATCGGCCAGGACGAGGCCGTCGAGGCCGTCGCCAAGGCCGTGCGCCGCAGCCGCTCGCCGCTCAAGGACCCGCGTCGTCCCGGTGGTAGCTTTATCTTCCTTGGTCCCACCGGCACAGGCAAGACCGAGCTCGCCAAGACGCTCGCCGAGTACCTCTTTGGCAGTAAGGACGCGCTCATCAGCTTCGACATGTCGGAGTTCGGCAGCGAGTTCGAGGTCTCCAAGCTTATCGGTAGCCCTCCGGGTTACGTGGGCCACGACGAGGGCGGTCAGCTTACCAAGGCCGTTCGTCGTCACCCGTACTCGGTCGTGCTGTTCGACGAGATCGAGAAGGCGCACCCCGACATCTTCAACATTTTGTTGCAGGTGCTGGAGGAGGGTCGCCTGACTGATAGCCAGGGCAAGACGGTCGACTTCCGCAATACCGTGATCATCATGACGTCCAACGTGGGCGCCCGCGAGATCGCGCAGGATGCGAGCGTTGGCTTTGGCACCACCGGCGAGCAGGGCCTCACCTCGAGTGAGATCAAGGGCCGTGCGATGGGCGAGCTCAAGCGCCTGTTCCGCCCCGAGCTGCTCAACCGTATCGACGACATTGTGGTGTTCCAGAAGCTCTCGGGCGAGAACCTGACCAAGATCGCGCACCTGCTGGTGGACGACCTGCGTCAGCGCCTGATTGCCAACGGCATGAACATCAAGCTCACCGATGCGGCCTATGACAAGATCGTGGCCGAGGGCACTGACCTCACCAACGGCGCGCGTCCGCTGCGCCGTGCTATCCAAAAGCTCATCGAGGATCCGCTGTCCGAGGAACTGCTGGCTGGCGAGTGGGGCGAGGGCGATACCGTCCTGTGCGACGTGGCCGATGGCAAGTTTGTCTTTAGCCACGGCACGGGCGAGATCCCGGCACCGCGTCCGGTGGGCACGCTCGGTGGCGATACCGCCCCGGCGGCACCGCACACCGGCAACGCCGCGCCCGTGAGCGGCGGCGTGACCTCGGGCCCCGGCGGCATGATGCAAGCCGGTTCCGGCGCGCTGTAGGGCGTGGCGACAATTTGATACGCGCAATCGAGGCGCTCCGGAAAGGGCGCCTCGATTTGTAGAGCTGCGGAAGTTGTGACCGTTACGCTATGCGGTCCACCGTTAGCCGATGATGCGAGGGCGCTCGGCGTTTTCGACTGGTTTATGCACGCAAAGTCTGGGAATATACAAGTCGCATGTCTTACTGTCTAACCAGTTGCGCCAAGGAGGCACCATGGACTACAAGATTACCGGCTACGAGCCCGCCCAGCTGTTCCATTTCTTTGAGGAGGTCAGCGCGATCCCCCGTGGGTCTGGCAACGAGAAGGGCATCAGCGATTTCCTGGTTGCGTTTGCCAAGGAGCGCGGTCTCGATGTGTACCAGGACGAGGTCTACAACGTCATCATTCGCAAGCCCGCATCTGCCGGTGCCGAGAATGCCCCGACCGTGATGCTGCAGGGCCACATCGATATGGTGTGCGACAAGTTGGGCTCCGTTGAGCACGACTTTACGACCGATGGTATCGACCTGGTCGTCAAGGACGGCGTCCTCACCGCTAACGGCACCACTCTGGGCGCCGACAACGGTATTGCCGTCGCGCTTATGCTTACCGTGCTCAACGACGATTCGATTACCCATCCGGCCCTCGAGTGCGTGTTCACCACCGACGAGGAGACTGGCCTGGTCGGCGCCGAGACGCTCGACAAGTCCCAGATTAGCGCCCGCACCATGATCAACCTTGACTCCGAGGAAGAGGGCGTTGCCACCGTCAGCTGTGCCGGCGGCGTCGTCGTTACCTACACCTGCCCGATCGCGCGCGAGCACAAGACCGGTAGCACCCTCACGCTCGACATCTCCGGCCTGCTGGGCGGCCACTCCGGCAGCGATATCAACCTGGAGCGCGGCAACGGCAACCTCATCATGGCCCGCATCATCGACCGCCTGATGGTTGCCGGCGAGCCCGCCATCGTTAGCTTTGACGGCGGCACCAAGGACAACGCCATCAACCGTGAGTGCAAGGCTGTTCTGGTCTACGCCGACCACGCTGCCGCCGAGGCCGCGGCCCAGATCGCAAAGGGCATCATCGCCGACGTCACTGCCGAGCTCGAGGTCTTCGACCCCGGCTTTACTTGCACCGTCGAGATTGCCGACGACGCCGAGGTTGAGGCCATGGACCAGAAGTCCGCGCTTGCCCTCATCCGCGCCCTGCGCCTTGCCCCTAACGGCGTGATTCGCCGCAACGTCGCCACCGACGGCTCCGTCGAGGTTTCCTCCAACATCGGCGTGGTCGCCACCTCCGATGACGAGGTCAAGATTATGCTGTCCCCGCGCTCTTCGATCACCTCGCTGCAGAACGAGTTCAAGGACCGTCTGCAGACGCTGGCCGATGTCCTGGGCTTCGACGCCAAGTTTGAGTTTGAGTATCCCGGCTGGAGCTATGCCGAGCATTCGCCGGTCCGCGAAGTCTTTGTCGAGAGCTATCGAGAGCTCTTTGGCTCCGAGCTGCGCATCGAGTCCATTCACGCCGGCCTTGAGTGCGGCCTGTTTGCCGAGGCTCTGCACGGCCTGGACGCCATCGCCGTGGGCCCGACGCTCTCCGATGTCCATACCCCGGACGAGAGCATGGAGCTCGCTTCTGCCGAGCGCTTCTACGAGCTGCTCATCGACGTCCTCAAGCGCCTCGCTGCGTAAAGGTTGCGCTAGCAGCAGTCCGAGTCACGTGCTAGCGGATTGCAAATGACATTATGAGAGGGGGCACCCGGTCTTTTGCGACGGGTGCCCCCTCTCTTTTGTTTGATAATTGCGAAATTACGGCCACCTAGTCCATTTCTGCCCTGATGAGGTCGAGGGCGCGCTGGCAGTTTTCGCGGACGGGGCCGAGCATATGCTCGCGCAGGTCCGCCATGCCGGGCAGGTCGGCGTATTCGTCCATGACCTCTTCCATGCAAATGGGTACCTCGTAGGCGAGGTCCATCATGGTCGCAAAGCAAAACTTCTCGGATAGCCCGGCATCGGTGAGCGTCGCCTCCAGCGTGGGGTCGCCCATACCGTGGTATCGGCGGATAGCGCCTGGACCGATGCACCCCACACGATTTTCGCCGCCAACGCTCATGGCAAGGCGCGCCCGGCGGCGCATGCGCTCATACGCCAAACCCGACGCGACATCGTACATTCGAGCCATCATGGCTGCGCCGTCGTTTCCAAGGAGCAGGGAATAGTTTTTCGCGTGCGCATCCGGTGCGCCGATGATGGCGTTAAAGAAAAGTATCTGCGTAAACAGATACAGGTTAAGTTGATGGTGGCTCGTATTTACGAGGAGCTCTTGAATGTCGCGTGTGGTCGGGCCGCCGTCTGCCGTGTACTTTTGGGCGGGCATCACCCCAAGTGCCTGACAGAGGTCTTCTTGATGTAGACGCCTGATTGTCCCGTCTTTGACTTTCATGCGGTCATAGCGCTCAACAATGAGGGCGGGTTCGTCCTCAAACATACGATATTCGACGTTTGCCGTTGCGATACCGGCGCGCTGGGCGCTTTTCATGCAGACAAACTCATTGAGAGCCTCGAGTTTAAATCCGATAACGCCATTTTTGAAAATATGCGTCGTGGGCGAGGAGCCCATGCATTCGCACCAGCGGCCGTTTATGAACGCGAGCGCGAACTTGCCCTGGTTGCCTCCAAGTGACCAACTTTCATCTAGACCCATCCACGATGCATCGCGGTCATCTCTGATCGACTTGAGACGAAGAGCAATTTCGTGGTTGTCTATAGGGCGGTATTCGCCAGCGCGATGCAGGACGGCGTCGGTATCTTCTTCGGCACAAAACTGCACGCCGCCCGGACAGTCGAGTCCGATATGGCTGAGCAACGCAACGGGATTGTTGGGCCTAACGTCGAATTCGGCGGCAATCGCTTTTCGTTGGTCCTCGCTGTCGGGTAGAAGGCCAAACAGGTACGGATTCATGACCTGTTGTCCGTATGTGCGATTCGATACGGGTATGTTGGTCGATAGGGCTGGCCCGTCATAGTCATGATCGTAGGTAAAGCTGATAAGACCGTTCTCATCTTGCGTGAGCGTTCCAGCAGGCACGCCGCAAATAATGGTCCGAAGTGATGTTCTGGCCATTGGCTATTTCCCTTCGGGCATGGCTTGGCTAGATGCGTTTGTGGCAATCGAGACTCCGAGATTGGACATGGCGAAATCGGCGAAGACCTCGTCGTAGAGTGCGGATGTAAAGGGGGCATCTGCAAGAGCCGGAATGGTTGTGCTGCGACGGTTTCGATGATGAAGACGTTGGGCGTGATGGCGTCTGGAGGTGCTGCAAGGTTGATCAGCATGCGGGGCGTCGACTGGTTGCTCATTTTTCGTTTCGCCTATATCCCCTTGAGCGGCGAGCGCCAGTCCAAGAGCACCGAAAACTGCCAGCAGCTTGTCGAGCCGAATGCCCGTGGCATCTCCCAGCTCGAGCGATGCGAGCAGGCGTTCCGAAACACCGGCTTTTTTAGCGAGGGCGGCACGGGTGATCCCCTGCGCCTCGCGCGCCTGACGCACGTAGATGCCGGCTTGGCGCGGCGTGGTGATGGGAAGGGTATCCATGGCAATCTCCTAACGTGCAGACTTTTGCATTCTAGTATGACATGCAAAAGTCTGCATGAAAAGGCTCATGCAAAACTCTGCATGAGACCTCATACGGACGTTTAGTTTTGAAGGGTGTTTTACAGCACCAAAAAACCCAAGTGTTCCAGCAGGATCTTGAGGCCGATAAGGATGAGCACGACGCCACCCACGATGGTGGCGGGTTTTTCGTAGCGCGCGCCAAAGGTGTGGCCGATCGCTACGCCGGCGACGGAGAAGATAAACGTTGTGACGCCGATAAGCGATACAGCGGGCACGATGTCAACCGAGAGCGCGGCAAACGAGATGCCCACGGCCAGGGCGTCGATTGAGGTGGCGATGGCGAGGATCAGGTACTCGCCCAGTTCAATCTTCTCGGCATCCTTGCCGTCGTCTTCATCCTCGTCTTCGGTAAAGGCTTCCCACAGCATTTTGCTGCCGATGAAGGCCAAAAGGATAAAGGCGATCCAGTGGTCGATGGGGCCGATGATGCTCATGAATTGACTGCCAAGCGCCCATCCGATCACGGGCATGCCTGCCTGGAAGCCGCCAAAGAACAGGCCGAGCACTACGGCGACCTTAAGGTTGATCTTCTTCATGCCAAGGCCCTTGCAGATGGATACGGCAAAGGCGTCCATCGAAAGGCCAACGGCGAGCAACACGAGCTCTGCGAGTCCCATAGTCTGGCTTCCTCTCTGCGGGCGGGCCCGCGTGTACCTCTTGGGGGAGTAACAAAAAAGACTCGTGGCGTACGCGTTGCGCGCACAGCCACGAGTCTCGTTCATTAAGGCAAGCCAGGCCGCATCGGCCAGTGTGTTGACTTGCCGCGCCACCGGAGGCGAACCCGATCACGCGACTACTCCCTCATTTATGCGAATCCCGATGCTACCACATAAGCAGCTCATTTGGATTGGGGCTCTCAGCTGTGTTCGCTCATTCTGTAAGCATCGGATTTTGCGGGCGTCACAGGGGCAAACCGTGAGAAACTTATTGACGTTTATGGAGCGTATACGATGGGAGCGATGCCTTGGATAAGAACGAGCTGCAAAAGCGTATGGAACAGGCCATCCGCCTGACTGCCCCCGGTCAGCCGATCCGCACCGCCCTCGACATGATCATTGCCGGTCACCTGGGCGCCCTTATCTGCGTCGGCGACACCGAAAACGTGCTCGCCGCCGGTAACGACGGCTTCCCGCTCAACATTTCGTTTACCTCGAACCGCCTGTTCGAGCTCTCCAAGATGGACGGTGCCATCGTTATCGATGGCGACCTCACCCAGATCCTGCGTGCCAACTTCCACCTCAATCCCGATCCCTCGCTCGCCACGAGTGAGACGGGCATGCGTCACCGTACTGCCGCTCGCATGTCGGTGCTCACCGACGCCATCGTGATCTCGGTTTCGGCTCGTCGTGCCGTCGTCAACGTGTACGTCCACGGCAAGAGCTACGAGATCCAGCCCGTCACCACCATCATGAGCTCGGTCAACCAGCTCGTCGCCACGCTCCAGACTACCCGTCAGTCGCTCGATCGCTCCCTGCTGCGCCTGACGGCCCTTGAGCTCGACGACTACGTCACGCTCGCCGACATCACCGGCATCTTCTCGAGTTTCGAGATCATGCAACAGGCAAAGACCGAGCTTAAGGATTGCATCGTCAAGCTGGGTAACCAGGGCAAGCTCGTGCAGATGCAGCTCGAGCAGCTCGCGGGCTCCAGCATGGATACCGAATACGACTTGATGATCCGCGACTACGCAAGCGATTCCTCTGAGGCCAACGCCGAGAAGATTCGCGCTGAGCTTGCCCGTATGACGCCTAAGGACCTGTCCGACCCGCAGCACGTGGCGGCAGTTCTGGGCTATGACGACTTGGACGAGGACTCCGTCATGACGCCGCTGGGCCTGCGCACGCTTTCGCGCGTGTCCGTCGTGCGCGACGGCGTGGCCGAGAAGATCGTCGACGAGTACGGCTCGCTGCAGGAGCTCATGGATGACATCAGCGAGGATCCGGAGCGCTTGGGCGACTTTGGCGTCAACAACCCTGCCATTCTTGCGGACTCGCTGTACCGCATGAAGGGCACCAAACAGGGGAACGCATAATGGCGCCCGTATGCGCCGTGGTCGTTGCCGGCGGCAGCGGCCAGCGCTTTGGAAATCCCGGCGGCAAGCAGCTCGTTAACGTGGCGGGCCGTCCGCTCATGAGCTGGTCCATCCGCGCGTTCGATCGTAGCGACAAGGTCGGCCATATCGTCGTGGTTTGCCCTGCCGAGCGCCGTGCCGAGATGCGCCGCTTGGCTATCGACCCGTTTGACTATGACACGCCCATCAGCTTTGCCGATGCCGGCGATACTCGTCAGGATTCCACCCGCGCCGGCGTGCACGCGGTGCCGGCGGGTTTCGAATATGTCGCTATCCACGACGGCGCCCGTCCGCTCATTACGACCGAGGCCATCGACCACGCTATCGACGTGCTCGTGAGCGACCGCTCGCTCGACGGTGTCGTGTGCGGCCAGCCCGCGATCGACACGCTCAAGATCGTCGATGGCGACAATATCGTCGAGACGCCGCCGCGTGAGCTCTACTGGGCAGCGCAGACGCCGCAGATCTTTAGCGTCGATGCTATGAAGCGCGCCCATGCTGCAGCCATTGCCGAGGGCTTTATCGGCACCGATGATTCGTCGCTGGTCGAGCGCATGGGTGGGCGCGTCCGCTGCGTCCAGAGCCCGCGCGATAACCTTAAGGTGACGGTGCCCGAGGACCTGCGTCCCGTAACCGCGATTCTACTTGGCCGCATGGCCGAGGGAGAGGACCTTCCCCATGTTCAGTAACCTGCGCATTGGCCATGGCTACGACGTTCACCGTCTGGTGGAGGGGCGTCGATGTATCATCGGCGGTGTCGACATTCCCTACGAGCGCGGCCTGCTGGGCCACTCGGATGCCGATGTGCTCGCGCACGCCTTGGCCGACGCCATTCTGGGCGCCTGCCGTGGGGGAGACATTGGCAAGCTATTCCCCGATACCGACCCCGCCTATGAGGGTGCCGATTCGATGGTGCTGCTCGCTCGCGTGATGGACTACGCGCGCGAGCTGGGCTTCGAGTTTGTCGATGCCGATTGCACCATTGCCTGCCAGCAGCCTAAGATCACCCCGCACCGCGATGCCATGCGTGCCAACCTTGCCCATGCCCTGGGCGTTGACGTCGAAAACGTGGGCGTCGCCGCCACTACGACCGAAAAGCTCGGTTGGGAAGGCCAGGGCGAGGGAATCGGCGCCTGGGCCGTCTGCCTGCTACAGAAAACCGTTAAGGAGTAACGAATGCGTATCTACAACAGCGCTACCCATAAAAAGGAAGAGTTCCAGCCCATCGAGTCCGGCAAGGTCCGCATGTACGTGTGCGGCCCCACGGTCTACGACAACATCCACATCGGCAATGCCCGCACGTTCATCAGCTTTGACGTGATTCGTCGCTGGCTCATCGCGAGCGGCTACGAGGTCACGTTCGCCCAGAACCTCACCGATGTCGATGACAAGATCATCAAGCGCGCCAACGAGCAGGGCCGCACTGCCGCCGAGGTCGCGACGGAGTTCTCGGACAAGTTCATCGGCGTCATGCGCGCCGCCAACGTGCTCGATCCCGATGTGCGCCCCCGCGCCACCAAGGAGATCGGCCCCATGATCGCCATGATCAAGACGCTTATCGAGCAGGGCCACGCTTACGCAGCCGATAACGGCGATGTGTACTTTGCCGTGCGCAGCGATCCCAACTATGGCCAGGTCTCGGGCCGCAACATCGACGACCTTATGGTTGGCGCGCGCATCGAGGAGAACGAGGACAAGAACGACCCGCTCGACTTTGCCCTGTGGAAGGCCGCTAAGCCCGGCGAGCCCAGCTGGCCGAGCCCCTGGGGCGAGGGCCGCCCCGGTTGGCACACCGAGTGCGCCGCCATGGTGCACCGCTACCTGGGCACCCCGATTGACATCCACGGCGGTGGCTCCGACCTTGCCTTCCCGCATCATGAGAACGAGTGCGCCCAGGCCACCTGCGCCTGGCACCAGGGCTTCTCCAACACCTGGATGCACACGGGCATGCTGCTGGTAGACGGCGAGAAGATGTCCAAGTCGCTCGGCAACTTCTTTACGCTGGCCGAGGTCCTCGAGCAGCACTCCGCTGCCGCCCTGCGCCTGCTGATGCTGCAGACGAGCTATCGCTCACCGCTCGACTTTTCTTGGGAGCGCCTGGAGGGTGCCGAGAACTCGCTCACGCGTATCGCCGGTACGGTCGAGAACCTGCGTTGGGCCGCGAACCATGCGACGGCCGATGCCGATGCGGCTGCCGCCGAGGCGTTTGCCGCCAAGGCCGCCGAGACCCGCGCCGCCTTTAAGGAGTGCATGGACGACGACTTTAACACCGCCGGTGCCATGGGTGCCGTCTTTGGCTTTGTGACCGAGTGCAACCAGTACCTGGAGCAGGCGGGCGATGCTGCCGACAAGGCCGCCGCGCTTGCCGCCGCCGACACGCTGGCCGAGCTGCTCGATACGTTTGGCGTCGAGCTCCCCGAGCCCAAGGTCGAGCTGCCGCTGGGCCTGCTGGGCGTTGCCGCCGGCCTGGTTGCCTACACTGGTGACGACGTGGACGAGGCAGCTTCCAAGATTCTCGAGGCCCGTGCCGAGGCCCGTGCTGCCAAGAACTGGGATCTGGCCGACGCCATCCGCGACCAGCTCAAGGACCTGGGCCTCACCATTGAGGATACGGCCGCGGGCACCCGTATTAAGACTCTCTAATCCCTTCGGGTTTCCCAAGCGCCCGACCTTGCCGTTCAAACCGTCGCTCGCGTACTCAAGTACGCGTCGCTCCTCTTTCACGGCAATCTCGGGCACTTGGAAAACCCGTACCGACCGCCCGAATTAATATTCATGGGCGGTCGTTTATTTTGTTTCGTTTGATAGTTGTATTTAGGAGGTCGCTTTATGGCCGACAATCGCAAGCGTGCGCCTCGTGGCGGCAAGCAGGCTGCTTCTGGCTCGCGTCCGATTCGCCGCAATGACCGCGCTGTCGCTCCCAAGGGCCAGCACGATCGCACCCAGGCCGCGCGTCCGCAGCGCGATCGCAACCGCGATGCTGTCCAGGTTCCCAAGGGCGAGTTTATCGAAGGTCGCCGTGCTGCCGCCGAGGCGCTGCGTACCGGCTTTCCCGTCAAGTGCGCGCTCATCGCTGAGGGCGGGGAGCGCGATGCCGCCTTGTCGCACCTGGTCGACGACCTCAACGCCGCAGGTGTCCGCATTAAGTATGTGCAGCGCGCGCAGCTCGACGCGCTGTCGAGCCATGGCGCTCACCAGGGCATTGCGCTCGAGGTTGGTAACTTCCCCTATGCTGATATCGCCGATATTCTCGACCGCGCGGGTGACGGACCGGCACTCGTCGTCGTGCTCGACCATGTGACCGACGATGGCAACTTTGGTGCGATCGTGCGCTCCGCCGAAGTCGTGGGCGCGGCGGGTGTCATCATTGCCAACAAGCGCGCCGCCGGTGTGACTGTCGGCAGCTACAAGACTTCTGCCGGCGCCGTCATGCATCTGCCCATCGCGCAGGTTCCCAATATCGCCCGTGCGCTCGATGACCTCAAGGCCGCTGGCTTTTGGGTGGGCGGTGCCTCCGAGCACGCCGAGGGCAGTTGCTGGGATGCTCCCTTCGAGGGCCGCGTGGCGCTTGTCATGGGTTCCGAGGGCGACGGCATCTCGCGCCTGGTGCTCGAGAAATGCGACTTTTTGACCAAGCTTCCCCAGCGCGGCATGACCGAGAGCCTCAATGTTGCCCAGGCGACCACGGCGCTGTGCTTTGAGTGGCTGCGTCGCAACGCCGGCGAGCTCATGGGGGAGGAGTAGCACATGTCCAAGAAGAACCGCGCCAAGTCCAAGGCCAAGCGCTTTGGCGAAGGCTCGGCCAAGCCGATTGTTTCGGCCGCGACCTATGGCGTGGGCGGCAATGCGTTTGCGCAGGCCATCGCCGATCCGGTCTCGACGGTGCACTCCAATAAGCCCGAGCTGCTGGTGGTCGACGGTTACAACGTGATTCACTGCACGCCGCGCTACGAAAAGCTCGTCTACGACCATTCCGACGATCCATATTCCAGCGACGTCCACGATATGGCGCGCACCGCGCTCATCAACGACGTCGCCGCCTTTGCCCAGGGCCGCTACGAGGCCGTGATCGTGTTCGACGGCGCGGGAAACATCTCCAGCGAGCGCCCTAATCTGCCTGCCCGCGGCGTGCGCATCGAGTTCTCGCCGACGGGCGTATCGGCCGATACCGTGGTGCAGAAGCTCTGCATCGAGGCGCGCGAGGAAGGCCGCGCGTGCTCCGTGGTGTCGAGCGACGGCACGATCCAGGCCGTCGTCATGGGCAAGGGTGTTACGCGCATCTCGAGCCGCATGTTGGTGGACGAGATCAAACAGATCGATAACGACGTGCACGAGGCAGAGGAAGCTCCGCAGATCAAGATGACTCTGGGCAGTCGCCTGAGCCCCGATGCCCTGGCCAAGCTCAAGGCCCTGCGCGGGAGGTAGGGGAGCTGACGGCGCGACGCTGTCTCGCTAACTCCATTCAGCGATGTCGATCATTCTACGGAGGCGCCATGTAAGCGCCTCTTTTAGATATGGCAGCCTTGCCGTGAGCGCGTCGTTTCTGGACAGAATTTCGATTGCCTCGTCAACGAAGCCTTCGAGTTTGTCGCCGTCAAACCAGCCCATGTCCTCGACGAGCAACATTTGTTTGGCGGGGCTTGAATGAAACTGCGCGCTGGTAAAACTGTGCTCTCCTGCCTTAAGCTCCTTTAGAGAAACGTTGCACCAGAGCGATGAGCCCGAATCGAAGATGGGGGCAGGTCTGCAGGCTAGCGTGTTGACGTTTCGCACAAGGCCAAAGTTACGCCAATGACGGTCATAGTTGGCGATGATGTCGTCACACACGATCATGCGGTCAAGGGCATCCTTGACGCCTGCCACCCCGAGCTCCTCGCAGTTTGCCACGTATCGCTCGTAGTCGGTTAGTCGTTCATCTGCGTTTGCGTGCTGGTTTACATAGAACGCAGGGACATACTCTTCTTCATCAGTTAAGAAGACATCGCATACGCTCAGGGCGGAAGTGCCCGTGCCATCGAGCGAGTAAGGCACATAATCGCAGGCGTTTAGGATGCGACGGTGGAGCGCGGCCGCCACCAGCTCGTTATATGGTTCTTGGTTCAGGTGCGCTCCTGCCTTGTGCAGAATTCGACGCCCGCCCTCGCACGTCCAGTACTTTTGAAGATTGCCGTCCGAGGTGTTGTCGGGCTTTGCGGCAGCTGCCTTGCCCTCTGGGGCGAAGGGCGCGATGGACAGAGAGACGTCGTCAAAAGCATTATTGAAGAAGTTAATATCTTCCCACGCGAGACCGGAGTCTTGGGGTCTAATCCAATACTGGTCGGATAGGGAGAGGCCAAGATTTCGCTGTACGAGTTCATCGGGAACATCGACTGCGGCTTCTGCAAGCAGGGAGGCTAGCCCAATGCGTGCGAGCGGGATACCGCGGCCGCGCCACCAGATGCGGAAGGAGTCGAGCGATACAGGTTTGCTGGGAGCAAAAACTCCAATAGGGGCGTGGGCACGATCGACGTCGGCGCCGATGTGGGTAAAGTCTTTTCGCGATGCGCTGTAGACCAGTTGGGCCACTTCGTGCGTGCGGTTCATGAGGGTGAACGCGATCTCGCTCTTACCGTGGCCGCGGCGGGGACGTCCCCCCGTTTTGGTCACGGAGCGGAGTCGCGTGTCTACGCTGTCTTTGTCGATGAGCCATACACCAGAAGCCTTGCGGGCGGTCAGTGCGCCGTTCTTAATGAGCACCTGCACCCTGCGCGGGGTGATGCCGAGCAGCTCGGCTGCTTCCTTTGTAGTCAACATCGCGAAACCCTTCGCCAGAACGAATAGTTTTATAGAACCAATTGTAATTAAAACTATTCGTTCTGACGAATGGTTTTAAGATTGAAGGCGCGCTGACAGAAATGAACGGGCCCGGTACGTGTTGTTGCTGGATTTTGCATATTTGTATAACGCCGTGCGGCCTGTTGCGCCCCGTCCGCAATTCCATTATTCTTAACAGGCTTCGCGCGAAAGCGCCAAGTGTGCCAGTGTGGCGCAACGGTAGCGCAACTGATTTGTAATCAGTGGGTTGCAGGTTCGATTCCTGTCACTGGCTCCATGAGTTTTCGCAGGTCGGGGGCCGTATGGCTCCCGATTTTGCGTTTTCATGCAACAGCTCATGCAACAAACATGCAACAATTAAATCGGAATTGCATCTATGTGTGTTTTGTGACCGATGTCCAATGTCAATAAATGCGTGCAATGAAGCGGGAAAAGCCAAGCTTACAGTTGCTGTCTCCATTAGAGTTTTGGGCTTTGTGTCTCCAGCTGGGATAGGGCGGAAAGTGACCAAGGTGCCGAGAGCTCCGATGCTGCTTCTCGAAAGATTGCGCACCGTGCACGATTCTCTTTCCTGTAGCCCATGGGTATTACTATGGTCTAGATTTAATTCGGCGCGAGAAGTCAAGAGCGACAAGGGCTTCCCGTCGTTTGTGAGCAAGGCGGTTGAAAGGACTCATAATGATTAATAGCGTAGAGGACCCAACGGTTGCCAATATTCTGTCGACCGATATGCTAAAAATCTATGACATTCCTCGTTACCAGCGCGAATACACTTGGAATCAGCGCGACTGGGCGAATCTCTATGATGATATCACCCAAAACGACGCTGGCTACTTCCTGGGCTCGTTTATTGTCGTGAACGGGACTGTGGATTCCAAGAGGGATACCATTCACTATGAAGTTATCGATGGCCAGCAACGTCTGACGACGCTCAGCCTTTTCCTTGCCGCTGTCTATGCTCGTATCATGGAACATAAGGATTCTATCGATGACGACATGATGTTGGACGATATCCGACCCCTGCGCAATCGTCTGATCTTGAAATCTGACAAGTCAAAGACACGTGTTATTCCTCAGGTCCAGAATCATAACCTTGAGGATTACCGCTGGATCTTGAAGGAGCATATCGGCCTAGATGCGGTTATGCAAAAGCCGAAGTTCCTCGGTCTGAGAAAGATGTCTAAGGCATTCAACTATTTTTACGATCGACTGGGTGAGGACGTTGAGGGCAGGAACGGAATTGAGTGCGTTCGCTGCCTGCTTGATATCTGCAGGTTGGTGTGCTCGGCGGTCGTGGTTCAGATTACCGTCGATAGCCATGCTGACGCCTACACCTTGTTCGCGTCCCTTAACAACCGTGGTGTTCCCTTGAGCGCCGTCGACCTCATCAAGAACATGCTTCTTGGCAAGGTTGCCGGGGTGGATGACGAGCAGCTCGACTATTACTTTGAGCGCTGGCAGGAAGTGCTCCACAATCTCGGCGATGACTACAAGACGCAGGAGCGCTTCTTCCGCCAGAACTACGACGCCTTCCGCCGGGAGGTGAACAAGCCATTTATCGGCGAATCTGGTTCCCAACTCCCTCTCGGTTCTGTTGCCACGCGTTCCAACCTTCTGAAAATCTACGAGAAGCGGATGGAATCTGATGACGGCGCCCTTAAGGTGTTGGACGAGTTGACCGAGAATTCCGCACTCTACTCGAAGATCATTGGGCTCGATCAAGAGAGCCCGGATTCCGAGCTTTCGCATCAGCTTTTGGAGCTTTCGAGAGCGCAGGGCGTCGCATCTTACCTGATGCTGCTGTTCCTCTTCAAGAAACAGGACCAGTTGGAGCTAAAAGATGAAACCCTCGCGCTTCTTGTTAAGCTCCTCGTCTGCTTCTTTGTTCGACGCAGCCTCACCGATACGCCTCCCACACGTGACCTAGAGAGACTCTTCATCAGTATTTGCGAGAGCCTCGAAAGCGAGGGCCTCAAGGGCATTGCAGCCGCGGAGTACATCAAGAAGCGCCTCGTCGACGTGTCTGCCAGTGACGCTTCCTTCAAAGAACGTCTTGAGGGGCCGATTTACGACGTCAATCCCGATATGACGCGCTACATCCTTACTGTCATTGCATCTCCGAGCGTTACGAAAGAGATGAAGCCACTTTGGGAACGATACGCCTCCGGAAACTACGTCTGGACAATCGAGCACATCTTCCCTCAGGGCAAGAACATTCCAGATGAATGGGTGAAGATGGTTGCGGACGGAGACATGTCTAAGGCGATTGAGGTGCAGGAGAAACAGGTCCACACGCTTGGAAATCTAACCATTACCGGGTATAACTCAAAGCTGAGCAACATGCCCTTTGTGACCAAGCGAGACCGCAAGGATGTCAACGGGGCGAATGTCGGATACCGCAACGGGTTGAACCTGAACGACGAGTTGGTAAACACGGATACCTGGACTAGCGAGCAGATTCAGGAGCGCACAGACAAGCTCGTTGGACTCACTTTGAAAGCTTTTGACTTTGACGAGATTGAGTTCTAGTGACCGCCAGCCAATATCTTGGGGACATTCGGCCCAAACGATTCAATCTCAATCTGTAACATCTAGACCGGTATTTCTCTTCAAGCTGTTACAGATCGAGATGTTAAGACGGGGTGGTCGATAACATCTCGATCTGTAACACGAAGAAGCTGAAAACCGTTCTTACTGTTACAGAATGAGACGTAAGCTGGGGCCTCTGCGAAATATCTCGATCTGTAACAGATAGGGGAGAAAATGTTCTCTAAATGTTACAGATTGAGACAAAGGCCGGACCGGTCAGTCATCCTGGTCGAGCGAGGATTATCGGACATACGAGCGTGGAAAATCTCCCGCCTAGTTAATGAGCGTGGATAATCTGCCACTTTGGACTCGATGGCACGCCAAAAGTGGGAGATTATCCACGCTCGATTTTGCCTGGGAAGAGCAATCTTCTGTCTGGGAAGCCCGATCTCAACCTATATATAGGTGCAAATGAGTCGTTATCGAAGTAATATTCTACAGGCTCACTCCACTACGCAAAAGTGTTCCCTCGGGAAATGTCACCGCTATATGCAAATTCACCTTCCTTCATATCCAAACTCAGCAAAACCGCAGGTCAAAGGTATATAGATACGCCCGGCACCGTGTATCTAGAGGTTTTCGTTGACAGCCCCCAAGGTGGCATCGTATTATTTTCTTCGTTCGCGGGGGCGGCGGTCCAAAAGACCAAAGAACCTGCGGATACTTGAACGATTGGGAGTTTGCCCGAGTGGTTAATGGGGACGGGCTGTAAACCCGTTGGCTCTGCCTACATAGGTTCGAATCCTATAGCTCCCACCCGTCAAGTGCCTGTATAGCTCAGTCGGTAGAGCACTTCGTTGGTAACGAAGAGGTCACCAGTTCAAGTCTGGTTGCAGGCTCCATCCGGCGGTGTAGCTCAGTTGGTTAGAGCACACGGTTCATACCCGTGGCGTCACTGGTTCGAATCCAGTCACCGCTACCATAGGTAACACGGTGGCTTCTCAATAGTATGTTGAGAGGCCACTATGGTATAAAGGCAAAGTCCCGTCCGGGGACGACCTGTTTAGAGGAGGGCTTTATGGCCAAAGAGAAGTTTGAGCGCACTAAGCCGCATGTTAACATCGGCACCATTGGTCACGTCGACCACGGCAAGACCACGCTGACCGCTGCCATCACCAAGGTTCTCTCCGAGACCGAGGGCTGCAAGGCTGACTTCACTGCGTTCGAGAACATCGACAAGGCTCCCGAGGAGCGCGAGCGCGGCATTACGATCTCCGTCTCCCACGTCGAGTACGAGACTGCTGCCCGTCACTACGCTCACGTTGACTGCCCGGGCCACGCTGACTACGTCAAGAACATGATCTCCGGTGCTGCCCAGATGGACGGCGCTATCCTGGTCATCGCCGCCACCGACGGCCCCATGGCTCAGACCCGCGAGCACATCCTGCTCGCCCGTCAGGTCGGCGTTCCCTACATCGTCGTCTTCCTGAACAAGTGCGACATGGTCGACGATGACGAGCTCATCGACCTCGTCGAGATGGAGACCCGTGAGCTCCTCTCCGAGTACGATTTCCCCGGCGACGACATCCCCGTCATCCGTGGTTCCGCTCTGGGCGCTCTCGAGGGCGACGCCAAGTGGATGGACGCCATCCGCGAGCTCATGAAGGCTGTCGACGAGTACATCCCGACGCCTGCTCGTAACAACGACCTCCCGTTCCTGATGGCCGTTGAGGACGTTATGACCATCTCCGGCCGTGGTACCGTTGCTACCGGCCGTGTCGAGCGCGGTGAGCTCAAGCTCAACGAGCCCGTCGAGATCGTCGGCATCAAGGATACCCAGAACACCGTCGTTACCGGTATCGAGATGTTCCGTAAGTCCATGGACTTCTGCGAGGCTGGCGACAACGTCGGTCTGCTGCTCCGCGGCATCAAGCGCGAGGACATCGAGCGCGGCCAGGTTCTCTGCAAGCCCGGTTCGGTTACCCCGCACACCAAGTTCACCGGCGAGATCTACGTTCTGACCAAGGAGGAGGGCGGCCGTCACACCCCGTTCTTCGATGGTTATCGTCCTCAGTTCTACTTCCGTACCACCGACGTTACCGGTACGGTCAAGCTCCCCGAGGGCACCGAGATGGCTATGCCTGGTGACCACATCACCATCGAGGGCGACCTCATCCACCCGATCGCCATGGAGGAGGGCCTGCGCTTCGCTATCCGCGAGGGCGGCCACACCGTCGGTTCGGGCATCGTCTCCACGATCATTGAGTAAATTAGCTCTTTGATATAGCTGACTTAGAGAACCCGGCACTTATATGGGTGCCGGGTTCTTTTCTGCAATGGATATTGAGCCGTTGCTGGTGTCGAGAGGATCGATAATGGTCCTGGGTGCACTGTCGATTAGATCTCGTTGGCTCCATTGATGTGTTCCAAATATGAATGGGTTCACCGAGAACCAATTGATTCGAGGTTTTCGTTGACAGCACTTACGTAGAGCTGATAAAGTATCAACTCGTGCCCGTACGGGGCGGAAATGAAAGGTTCAGGATACATGCGTACTCTAGTTACTCTTGCGTGCACTGAGTGCAAGCGCCGCAACTATACGACCACCAAGAACAAGTCGACCATGCCTGATCGTATGGAGATCAAGAAGTATTGCCCCTGGTGCCGTCACCACACGCTGCACAAAGAGACTCGCTAGTCTCTAGTCACATACGCCAGTAGTTCAATTGGTAGAGCATCGGTCTCCAAAACCGAGTGTTGAGGGTTCGAGTCCTTCCTGGCGTGCCAGTCATTATTCCGTAAGCTCCCAATTGGGGGCTTACGGTTTACTCATGTATAAGCGCATTGCGCGGAGGTAACCCAAATGGCCAACAAGAAGAACAAGAAGAAGGCTCAGCAGCAGGCGCCTGCCAACAACGCTGCCGCCAACTCCAAGGTTGAGGCCAAGAAGGCCGTTGCCAAGAAGAACGAGAAGGCTGCGAAGTCCAAGAAGAACGAGAAGCCTGGTTTCTTCGCCCGCACCAAGAAGTATTTCGCTTCGGTCAAGTCCGAGATGAAGCGTGTCACGTGGCCCGATAAGAAGGAGCTCGTGAACTACTCGGTCGTCGTTTGCGCTTCTCTGATCGTCGTCGGCGTCGTCATCGCTCTGCTCGATGCTGGCTTTGGCGAGGCTCTTGCTCTGTTCTCTGGATTGAGGGGCTAAACCATGTCTAAGCGTTGGTACGTCGTTCACACTTACTCTGGATACGAGAACCGCGTTAAGTCCGATCTCGAGCATCGCATCGAGACTATGGGCATGCAGGACCGTATCTTTGATATCGAGATTCCTATGGAGCGTGTCACCGAGATTAAAGAGGGTGGCAAGCGTGAGACCAAGGATTCCAAGATCTTCCCGGGTTATGTCCTGGTCCGCATGGAGATGGATGACGATGCTTGGACGTGTGTTCGTAACACGCCTGGCGTCACCGGTTTCCTGGGCGGCAACGGCAAGCCCGCTCCGCTTTCCCGCGACGAGTACAACAAGATGACTCGTCGTCCCGGTAAGGGGGATTCGCCCAAGCGCACCTCGGTTGATATTGAGGTCGGTACGTCCGTCCGCGTCACCGATGGCCCGCTTACCGACTTTGATGGCAAGGTCTCCGAGGTTAACACCGAGGCTGGCAAGCTCAAGGTCACGCTGATGATCTTTGGCCGCGAGACGCCGGTCGAGCTCGACTTTAACCAGGTCGCTGTCATCGCTTAAGTTTTCGTCCGTTCGCGCGAGCGTGCTTCTTCTGTGACTGCTCATCTCAGGAGTGCTTCTAACACGTGCGTGCTTACGATATAGCAAGTACTTCACACTCGTGATTCGAAAGGAATGACCATGGCTGAGAAGAAGGTTGCCAACGTCATTAAGCTCCAGATTCCTGCTGGTGCAGCTAACCCCGCTCCTCCCGTCGGCCCCGCCCTGGGCGCTGCTGGCGTGAACATCATGCAGTTCTGCCAGGCCTTTAACGCCGAGACGCAGGACAAGAAGGGCGACATCATCCCCGTTGAGATCTCTGTCTACGAGGATAAGTCCTTCTCCTTCATCACCAAGACCCCGCCGGCGGCTCACCTCATCAAGAAGGAGCTGAACCTCAAGTCTGGTTCCGCTAAGCCCCAGGCCGACAAGGTCGGTCAGCTCTCCCAGGAGCAGCTCACCAAGATCGCCGAGATCAAGATGCCGGACCTCAATGCCAACGACATTGACGCCGCCAAGAAGATCATCGCCGGTACCGCCCGCTCCATGGGCGTCACCATCGCTGAGTAGCGATTTCTTTAGGTAATGACGGGTGCTCCGACCGGGGCGCCCGTTATATGTGTGCAATAGGGCACACGATACGATGTGGGAGGGCTCACGCCCGTTTAACCACAGGAGGTAATGCACATGGCTAAGCATGGTAAGAGCTATAACGCCGCTGCCGAGAAGATCGACCGCGCCACGCTCTACACCCCCCTTCAGGCTGCCAAGCTCATCAAGGAGCTCGACACCGCCAAGTTCGACGAGACCGTCGAGGCCCACTTCCGTCTGGGCATCGATACTCGTAAGGCTGACCAGAACATCCGTGGTTCCATTTCCCTGCCCCACGGCACCGGCAAGACCGTTCGTGTTGCCGTCTTCGCCGAGGGCGAGAAGGCTCGCGAGGCCGAGGCTGCCGGCGCCGACATCATCGGTTCCGACGAGCTCGTCGCCCAGATCCAGAAGGGCGAGATCAACTTCGACGCCGCTATCGCTACGCCGAACATGATGGCCAAGGTTGGCCGCATCGGTAAGATCCTTGGTCCCCGTGGCCTCATGCCGAACCCCAAGCTCGGCACCGTGACCATGGACGTCGCCAAGATGGTCTCCGAGCTCAAGGCCGGCCGCGTTGAGTACCGCGCCGACCGTTACGGCATCTGCCACGTGCCCCTGGGCAAGAAGTCCTTCTCTGAGAAGCAGCTCGTCGAGAACTACGCTGCCCTGTACACCGAGATTCTGCGCGTCAAGCCCTCTTCTGCTAAGGGTAAGTACGTCAAGTCCATCTCCGTGTCTTCCACCATGGGCCCTGGCGTCAAGGTTGATCCCGCTGTCCAGCGTGACTTCCTGGCTGAGTAACTAACAGTTACTGCCTGAGCAAAGCAAGCATTGCTAAAGAAACCCGGTTCTGCCTCGTGCAGGACCGGGTTTCTTGCTATCTCGGACCAATACCACCACAAAGGGGACAGGCACCTTTGTGGTGGTTTTGGCACTTTGGCGTCAATGTTATGGCATCGCAGCGAGCCGGTTCCAAGTGCCTCAGGTCGCCCCGAAAGAGGAGCGACGCGTACTTTGGTACGCGAGCGACGGCTTGAGGGGCGAGATGGGGTGCTTGGGGCCGGCGCAGCGTCAAGCCTTAAAGGTGGTTACCAGGGGGTTCTGGCGGTAGAGGACTCAATGGCCTCGTGGCGCTTGAGCTCGCGGCGCATGGTTTGCGAATTGAGCCAGGCTGCCTGCCAGCCACGGATGGGGTAGCGCGTCTGGTCGAGCTCAAACTGCGTATAGCCGCAGGCGTTGATGATCGTCGTTCCACACATATGCTGCCGCTCGCGCTGATAATCGTAACCGTAGCTTTGGTGTACATGCCCATGCACCATGTAGTCGGCCCCCCAGGACTCAAGTGCCGTGTTAAAGCACTCAAACCCTCGATGCGGTAGATCGTCCAGATCACCCATACCGGCGGCGGGCGCATGGGTAAGCAGAATGTCGCACCCGCCGACCATCCTAACCTTACGCGACAGCTTACGCATGCGCTTGGACATCTCGCGTTCGGTGTACATGTTGGCGCCGTCGCGATAACGCATGGACCCGCCAAGGCCCGCAATGCGAATCCCTCGGTACGTGTACACGCTGTCTTCCACGCAGATACATCCGCCCGGTGCATGACGTGCGTAGCGATCATCGTGATTGCCGCGCACGTAGATGAGCGGCTTGTTGATGACTGTGACCAAAAACTCAAGATAGTCCGGGTCCAGATCGCCGGCGGACAAAATCAGGTCGACACCCTCAAAGCGTTCCTTGCGAAAGCACTCCCAAAGGCATCGTTCTTCGGTATCGGCTATGGCAAGGATTTTCATAGGGCAGGGACTTTCGGCTCATCGTCGAGCTGCGGAATGGTGCCTACCACGTTATCCGCCAGCCAATTCATCTCGACAATCTGCGTGCTCGGCAGCGGAGGGAAGCCTTCGATCTGTACCACGCCGTTCTGGCTGTGGAGCTCGCCGCCAAAGGGGTTGATGGAGCCCTCGACAATGCCGTTGCGGAGCAACTGCACGAGTTTGCGCGTCTGGTAGGGTAGGCCCGGAGCGTAACGGATGTCGATAACGCCCGAGCTCATGCCGTACCAGTAGTTGACGGCGCGAACCTGGTTGTCGTCACTGGTCTCGTCCCACGTGCCGTGCAGAAGGCTGCGAACGATGAGCTCGTAGTAACGGCCCCAGTTCCATACCGGCATGGCGATGCCGGTAACCTTGCCATCGACCAGGCGGTGGAGTCCGTAGGCCGTAGGGTCTTCGAGCGACTTTGACATGTCAGCGCCGGTCATGACGCTCACGCCTTCGCGGCACATGGCCTCGGCGAGACCGCCGGCGGGCACATCGCCCCAGGTGAGGATAATTTGCGCGCGGGGGTCGAGCAGCGAGGCACCGATGGCAAAGGCATTGATCTCGCTGAGTGCGCCCGAGGCGAAGACCGACGCGTGGTAGCCGATGCGATGGTTGTCCGCCATGCTGGCGGCAAGGGCGCCCAGGAGGAACTTGGCCTCGTACATCTTGCCAAAGTACGAACGGACGCTTTGGTGGGGAAGGCCGATAGAGCAGTTAAGGAACCGAACCTGGGGATACTCAACGGCAGCTCTGAGCGTGTATTCCATCAGGCGGTGCGAGGTCGAGAAGATGACGTTGTCTCCATGTTTGACAGCCGTTTCCACGGCGGCGTAGAACACGTCCGGATCGTGACAGTCTTCGAACGCCTCGGTGCGCACGATACCGTCAAAGTGCTCATCGAGATACTGACGTCCTTGGTCGTGCAGACTGTCCCAGCTCGACGCCGCACAGGGGAACTCATGGATAAAGGCGATACGCAGGGGGTTGGCCGCCGAATAGACAGTCTTGCCCATAAAGAAGTTGAGCACGCCGGAGGTGGACTTGGCGGGCGACTCCTCCTCATCGACGCTCGGCGCTTCGACAAGATCGACCTTGTCCTCGTCGTTTTTGCCGGCAATGACCAGCTCGCGCCAAATCTTGCACAGGCGGTTTACGACGATATCCGTCGGCGTATCCAGCAGGCGGTCCTGGTTGTACACATTGAGGTAGACGAGCATGGCGTCGGCGGGCGTAATGTCCAGGTGGTCGCCGCCTGCGCGAAGGTAGGCGCGCTTAAAGAGCAGGAAGGTGTGGCGCAGGTAGTCGACCTTTTTCTGCGGCCATTTTTCGATAAGGTTCCGACCGAGCATCTTGGCGAGCGTCTCGTAGCTTCCCTCACGCGAGAACTCGATTTCGTATAGGGGGCAGACGCGCCAAAACGCGCAGAATTCACCGTACAGGCGGCTTTCGACGGAATCCCATGTGCCGGGGTAGAGACGGGTGACCCTGGCCGAAACCGTTGGAGCGTCCAGGAATTTGAGGACACTGACGCGTTTGTTGCCTTCCTGGACATAGAACCGATGCATGAACTCGGTGACGATGATGGGATCGCGATAGCCCTCGGTTACCTGGATGTCGTAGAGGTTGGACCACTTGCGGGCGAACTCAGTGTTAAACGGCAGCAGGGGCATAAAGTTGCATGAAAAGGCGGACTGACGGCCTTTGGTGACTGTGCCGACGACCATTTCGAGCGGAATATCCCTTAGGCCGACATTCTCTCGCTGACCTAAGGGGAGCTGGGCAACGAGGCTGTCGAGGTCCGTAAGGTACGGGTGCTCGCTTTGGCTGATGGCGCGACGGCGTCCCTGCTCGCCGCGCTTGCGTGCTTGACGATAGGCCTCTTCCATGATGTTGCTCCCTTAGTCGTTTAAACAACTATATGAACCATGGTACCACGAATGAAAACCACCACAAAGGTGCCTGTCCCTTTTTGGCGGGTTAGGCGATGATGGGGGCGATGGCACGGATGCAGGCGTCGGCTGCCGTGAAAGTAGTGCTGTCGTCGCTGACGATAAAGATGATCTTTCCTTTGATGCCAAAGTCGCCGATTTCGCTAAAGAGTACGTAGGGCTCCTTGTCAAAGCCCGAGATGGGAAGCACGGCGGCCTTGGTGGCGCTGGTCAGCTCGTCTGCCAGTGCGTCGAGCGAGGCCCACTTGGACGTGTCCTTTACGGCAACGGGCACAGCCACACGCCCAAAGGGCATGAGGTGCACGAGCGTGTTCTTGGAGATATTTGAGTTGGGGACGATGATGGTCTGTCCACAGGCATCCTCAATCGTTGTATGACGCCAAGTGATGTCTTGGACCACGCCGGATACGCCGCCGACCTCGATATTGTCGCCGGGTTTGATGATGCCCATAAAGGTCACTTGCATGCCGCCGATAAGGTTTGACAGCGTGTCCTGAAAGCCGAGCGAGATGGCGATGCCGCCGACGCCAAGAGCGGCGACGAGCGCGTTTGCGTTAATGCCAAAGCAGTTATCGAGGATAAAGCTGCCGCCAATCATCCAGATGACGGCGCGCGCGATGTTGATGAAGATACTCGATGCCGGAAGCGGGTTATCGTCTCGGTTAAGCAGATGGTTCAGGGTCTTGGATACGACCTTGGCGGCGACGGCGGTGCCTATCGCCAAGATGACGGCCCAGATGATGTTGTGGACCCACCGTTGCTCAAAGAAATGAAGAATCGGCTCAAACAATTCCATGTAGGGAAAACCTCCTAATGATCGTTCAACCATGATACCCACCAAGAAGCCCGTCCGATCACATCGGACGGGCCGATAACTTGAGATGGGGTGGCCGCGGTGGCGTAAGCTGGGGCGCCGGCGAGCACGCCGGCAAGGAGTGCGGCGGTCAAGGCGAGACGGGGAAGAGAGCTTCTCGTGGCAGTTTCCTTAGTCCTTAACCAGTAGTTCCTGCTGACGCTGGATTATCGACATAATATGCGAAAACCGCCGCAAGGGCGTCTGTCCCTTTGCGGCGGTTTTGACGTTTGCGCAGATAAAACCTACCAAAATAAACCTGTCCCTTTTTGGCAGGTTTTAGCTCAGCAGCATGCGGTCGTTGGCGAGCTCGCCGCCCGAGACCTCCTCGAACTTCTGCAGCAGGTCGGCTACGGTGAGCGACTTCTTCTCATTGCCCGCCACGTCGTAGATCACGTGGCCTTCGTGCATCATGATCAGACGGTTGCCCAGACGGATGGCGTCGTTCATGTTGTGCGTGACCATGAGCGTGGTCAGGTGGTTCTCGTCGACGATCTCCTCGGTCAGGTTAAGCACCTTAGAGGCCGTCTTGGGGTCGAGGGCCGCGGTGTGCTCGTCGAGCAGCAGCAGGCGCGGCCTGGTGAGCGTGGCCATCAGCAGGGTGAGTGCCTGGCGCTGGCCACCCGAGAGCAGGCCGACCTTGGCGTTGAGACGCGTGTCCAGACCAAGGTCCAGGCGCTTGAGCAGCTCGACGTACTCATCTTTCTCGGCCTTGGTGACGCCCCACGAAAGGCCGCGACGCTGGCCGCGACGCTTGGCGAGGGCCAGGTTCTCGGCGATCTGCATGTCGGCAGCGGTACCGCGCATGGGGTCCTGAAACACGCGGCCCAGGTACTTGGCGCGCTGCGACTCGCTCAGGCGCGAGATGTCGGTGCCGTCGAGCTCAATAACGCCCGAATCGAGCGGGTACACGCCGGCGATCATGTTGAGCAGCGTGGACTTGCCGGCGCCGTTGCCGCCGATCACGGTTACAAAGTCGCCGTCATTTAGGGTGAGGTCGACGCCGGTGAGCGCGCGCTTCTCGGTGACGGTGCCCTTGTTAAAGGTCTTCTTGACGTGCGAGAGCTTAAGCATCTGCCTCATCCCCCTTCGTGTAGGAGCTGCGGAGCTTATAGCGCTCCCAAACCACGGGCACGCACAGGGCCACGGCGACGATCACGGCGGAGAGCAACTTCATGTTGTTGGCGTCCATGCCCAACTGCAGCACGATGGCGCGGATAAGGAAGTACACCACGGAGCCAAAGACGGCGGAGGCAAGACGGACGCTAAACTGCGTGAGGCCGCCGGGCAGCAGACGGCCGAGCACCTCACCGATAACAATGGCGGCAAGACCGATAACGATGGCACCGGTGCCCATACCAATGTCGGCATACTTTTGGCTCTGGCAGATGAGCGCGCCCGAAAGGCCGATGAGGGCGTTGGAGAGCACGAGGGCGATCATCTTGGTGGAGTTGGTGTTGACGCCCAGAGCGCGGATCATGTACTCGTTGTTGCCGGTGGCGCGCAGCGCCGAGCCGATCTCGGTGCCAAAGAACCAATACAGGATGGCAACGATAGCCACGGCGAGCAGGATGCCCAAGATGATGGCAACGGTGGACTGCGGCAGACCGGTCATATTGCTGACGGCCGAGAACACGGTGCCCTTGGCAAGAATGGGCGTATTGGACTTGCCCATGATACGCAGGTTAATGGACCACAGGCTGATCTGGGTGAGGATTCCGGCGAGGATCGCGGGAATCTCAAAGACGGTGGTCAAAATGCCCGTGACGGCACCCGCGATGGCGCCGGCGCACATACCGGCCAGCACGGCGAGCAGCGGGTCGACGTTGTTATTGACGATGAGCACAGCGCAGACGCAGCCGCCGAGGGCAAAGCTGCCGTCGCAGGTCATATCGGGAATGTCGAGCAGGCGGAACGTGATAAACACGCCAAGCACCATAATGCCCCAGAGGACGCCCTGCGAAACGGCGCCCTGCAATGCAATGAGCATGCTTCATACCTCCTAGGATAGGGTGGACACGTGAGTCACCATGATAGCGGTAACAATGCATAAAAGAGCTGCGGCCGGATGTTTTGACTCATCCGAAACAAGCAGGGCGAACGCCGGTCTACAGCGCCCGCCCCTGTGGCTCAGATATTGAATAACGCGGCTAAAGCGCGAGCACGGGCTCTAGACGCATGCCGCGTATGGCATTACGCGTCCAGAGCGGAAAGGTCGATGCCCAGGGCCTCGGCCATTCCGTCGTTCTTGACGACGACCAGGTCCTTGCTCGAGAGGTGCTTGATCGGCATGTCTTCGGGCTTGGCCTCGCCCTTCAGGATCTTAACGGCCATCTCGCCCGCGGCGTAGCCCAGATCCTCGTAATTGATGGAGAGGGTGAACAGGCCGCCGGCCATGCACATGCCCTCCTCGCCAGTCACGAAGGGAAGCTTGTTCTCCTTGCAGATCTGGCCCACCTGCGAGGCGCCCGCGGCGATGGTGTTGTCGGTGGGGGAGTACAGCGCGTCGACCTTGCCCACGGCAGACTCGACGACGGACTGAATCTCGTTGGAGCTCGAGACGGTGAAATCGGTGTACTCGAGGCCCAGCTTGTCGAGCTCCTTCTTGGCGGCCTTGATCTGGACGTCGGAGTTGGACTCGGCGGTGCAGTAGAGCAGGCCGACCTTTTTAACGTCGGGCAGGACCTTCTGCATCATCTCAAGCTGCTCGGCGACCGGGGTGAGGTCGGAAGCGCCCGTGACGTTGGTGCCGGGCTTGTCGTTGTCCTGGACCAGGCCGGAGGCGGCGTAGTCGGTGATGGCGCAGCCCACGATGGGGATATCGGCCGTGGCGCCGGCGGCAGCCTGCGCGGCGGGCGTGGCGATGGCATAAATCAGGTTGACGTTGTCGCCCACAAACTTGTCGGCAATGGACTTACACGTGGACTGGTCGTTCTGGGCGTTCTTCTGGTCGATCTTGACCTTAAGGCCGCTCTCCTTGATGGCCTTGACAAAGCCGTCGTTGGCGGCATCGAGTGCGGAGTGCTCGGTGAGCTGCAGAACGCCGATGGTGTAGTCGGAACCGGCGGCAGCAGAGCCGGAACCAGAGTTGCCGCCGCATCCGGCGAGCGGGGCGAGCGCGAGCAGGCCGGCGGAGACCAGAAGGCTCCTGCGGCTGATGGTGATGTCCTTCATATCATTACCCCCAGTATAAAAATGGCTGGAAACACTGCACTGGGACAAAGTGCAAGTGGAACTATAGTAGCGCTGATGTCCATTTTTACAACAGCCTGGCGGGTTTTTTAATACAGAATCGGATGGGCGGTACGGGTAGTCGAATGGGCGGCGGAGGGTCTTATGCGACGGAGGCGTCGTCCTCCTCGTCGAGGGCGGCGAAGAGCTTCTTGCCGTTGAGGAGACGTGTGGTGACGTTTCTCATGCGGCCAATCTCTACGGTGCGCAGCGTGTCATCGGCACCTCGGGCGTCATAGACCGTTCCCAGCAGATACGAGATGCCATCGCGCTGCCTGATGGCAAAGGGACGGAGTGTCATCCGTGCTGCTTCGGTTTCGCCACGCGTCGTGACGCTCGAAATATCAAAACTCACCGTGGTTCCGTGGTCGATGGCCTGCTCGACGAGCTCGCACGTGTCGATGCGCTTGATGGGCGTGCGTGTTGCCTTGGTAGCCTTGCTGCCTGCGCCTGGAACGGGTTCGGGTGTATCGAGGTAGCCGCGAACGTCGGCACTCGCCATGGCAACTAAGTGCTGCGCCATGCTCTTGCGGATAGCGATAGGCGTGGAGCGGTTGCGCATGACCATACCGTGGAGCCGGATGATCTCTTCATCGGTGAGCGGACGGGTAAGAAGTTTGTAGCCCACGCCGCGTTTGTACTCAATTTCGTATCCGGCATGGCGAAGCGCGGAGATGGCGGTGTAGATGCTGCGCCGCGCCGCCGAGATGGGCATGCGGGCGGGGTCGTCGGGATGGGCGAGGCGCCGGATCAACTCATCGGAAAGCATGGCCTTGTCCTCGCCGGTGTTTTCGCTTAATAGTTGCAGGATGCGAACGGCGCGATAGGCTGCCATCGAGGCGGCGCCTCTAGTCGTGGTGTCGTAGGTTTCAACAGCGGCTTCGGTCATGGTGCCCACGTCCTTTCCGTTTTGGGTGGCGACGGTATGGAGCCTAGGACGTGGGGCTTTCCCAGGGGCGCAGGGCGCTCTGGGCGGTCGGTAGTCGTCGGCAAACGGCGGGTCGAGTTTTCAACAGCCCTGCTCAACTGACCAAAAACTTGCCAAAAGCTTGACGGATGCTGTTGAAAAAAAGCGTCTCTCGACCGATGTCGAGAGGCGCTTGTGCGATGAGCGTTGGCGTGTGGCGACGCGAGCTAGCGTCCGACGATTAGAAGTCGGCGTTGCCCACGGTGCGTGGGTGCGGCAGGACGTCGCGGATGTTGCCCACGCCGGTCAGATACATGACCAAGCGCTCGAAGCCCAGACCGTAGCCGGCGTGCTTGCAGGAACCGTAGCGGCGCAGGTCAAGGTAGTACTTGTACTGCTCGGGATTCATGCCCAGGTCCTTGATGCGGGCCTCGAGCAGATCCAGGCGCTCCTCGCGCTGGGAGCCGCCGATAATCTCGCCGATACCGGGCACCAGGCAGTCGGCGGCGGCGACGGTCTTGCCGTCCTCGTTCATGCGCATGTAGAACGCCTTGATCTCGGCCGGGTAGTCGGTCACGAAGGTCGGGCGCTTAAAGTGCTCCTCGGTCAGGAAGCGCTCGTGCTCGGTCTGCAGGTCGATGCCCCAGCTGACGGGGTAATCAAACTGGTGGCCAGCAGCGACTGCCTGCTCCAGGATCTCGACGGCCTCGGTGTAGGTAACGCGGGCAAAGTCGGAGTTGGCGACATGGTCCAGGCGCTCGAGCAGACCCTTGTCCACAAACTTGTTGAGCATATTGAGCTCGTCGGGGCAGGTTGCCATAACGTCCTTGAGGACGTACTTGAGCATGGCCTCGGCGTTATCCATGTAGTCGTTCAGGTCGGCAAAGGCCATCTCGGGCTCGATCATCCAAAACTCGGCGGCGTGGCGCGTGGTGTTGGAGTTCTCGGCACGGAAGGTGGGGCCAAAGGTGTACACGTCGCCAAAGGCCATGGCAAAGTTCTCGGCATTGAGCTGGCCGGACACGGTGAGGCTTGCATGCTTGCCAAAGAAGTCCTGGCTCCAGTCGACCTCGCCGGACTCGGTGAGGGGCGGATTTTTGGGGTCGAGCGTGGTCACGCGGAACATCTCGCCGGCGCCCTCGCAGTCACTCGTGGTGATGATGGGGGTGTTGACGTAGACAAAGCCCTGCTCCTGGAAGAAGCGGTGGATGGCGGCAGCCGCGACAGAGCGGATGCGGAACACGGCGCGGAACAGGTTGGTGCGCGGGCGCAGGTGCTGCTGGGTGCGCAGGAACTCGACGGTTGCGCGCTTCTTCTGCAGCGGGTAATCCGGGGCGCTGACGCCCTCGACCTCGATGGAGGTGGCAGAAAGCTCGAAAGGCTGGGGCGCATCGGGGGTCAGCTTGACGGTGCCGGTGCAAATGAGTGCGGCCGAGACGTTTTGATGGGCGATCTCGTCGTAGTTGTCGAGTGCCTCGCGGTTCATGACGACCTGCAGGTCGCGGAAGCAGCTGCCGTCGTTGAGCGTAACAAAGCCAAAGTTCTTCATGTCGCGGACGGACTTGACCCAGCCGGCGACGGTGACGGTCTGGCCGCCGAGCGACTCGGCATCGGTATAGAGCTGCGCGATTTTGGTGCGGTTCACGTATCCTCCCATAACGGTTGAATGATAGTTATCCATACAGTTCGATATTCTAGCAGCTCGGCTCATTTGGGCTATACAGATAAGGCATTGGCGGGATGGTTTTTCAAACGAAAAGCGCCCGCGGCCAAATGGTCGCGGGCGCTTGGCGTGGTGCCTTTTGGCTGCGTGGCGCGGGACTTGGCTACTTGGTCTTGGCCACCAGCAGCGGGTCGCCCAGCTTGACGAGCGGGTTGCCGCCGATAAGCGTTCCGGACTCGCCGACATGGTCGATGCTCTTAAGACGGTCGAGCTCGGAGACGATGACGGTCACGATGTCCTCGTGACCAGCGGCCTTAATGGCCTCGCGGTCGAAGCTGATGAGCGGCTGGCCTGCCTTGACCACATCGCCCATCTCGACAAAGCGGGCAAAACCCTTGCCGTTCATTTCCACGGTACCCAGGCCAACATGAATGAACACGCGAAGACCGTCCTCGGTGATCATGCCAATGGAGTGGTTGGTGACAGTGGTGGCGCCGATGCGGCCGTTGGCGGGCGCATAGATGGTGCCGGTAATGGGCTCGATGCCATAGCCCTGGCCAAGCATGCCCGAGGCGATCGTCTCGTCGGGAACCTCGTCCAGGTTGACGAGCACGCCGTTGACGGGGGCGTAGATGACGCCTTCGCGGGTAGCGAAGCTTGCTGCGGGCGGAACGGACGCCTCGCCGGTCGAGGTGAAGGTGGACTTAAGCGAATCGAGCAGACCCATAGTTGCCTCCAACTTAAATAGGCGCATATCGCGCGTTTGGTTTGCCGGAAACGTTTCACATGTGTTTCGCGGCTTGGTCAACGCCCCTATTCTACGCTGCTCAACGATACCTCTGAACTGGGATTATGTGATATATCAGTTGAAGGGAAACTTATTGCCGGAGTGTTTCTGCGCCACGGGTTCAAGTGGGGTACGCTTGAAGGCGAAAAACAAGGGCGCATAATTTGCGCGAAGGGAGCACATATGATTGTCGAGAACCATGCGCTGTGGGGCGAGGAGCCGACCGAGGAATATCCGGCGACATTTACGTACTTGGGTGCCGAGCCGCTGCCCGATAAACCGAATGGCCGCCGCCCCGCGGTGATCATCTGCGGCGGAGGCGGGTTTACGCATATCGCTCCGCACGAGCAGGACCCGGTGGCGTTTGCATTTTTGGATCGCGGCTACCAGGCCTTTGTGCTCAACTATGTCACGAGTTCTACGGGTGACGTGAGCTTTCCGCACCCCCAGGCAGATCTTGCCAAGATTGTCGCCACGGTGCGCGCCAACGCCGACGAGTGGCATGTCGATCCTAAGCGCGTGTGCGTCGTGGGATTCTCGGCGGGCGGCATGATCTGTGCCTCGCTGGCAACGCAATGGAAGACTGGTCCCTTCGCGGGCCTGGCAGGGGCGCGTCCGGACGACATTCGTCCCGATGCCGTGGTGCTGGGCTATCCATTGCTCGACTTTGCCTATGTGCGCGACATGCAGACGCGCGATCCGCGCATTGACTTGCGTGTGCCCAAGACGGGCGGCAAGACGGGGCGCGATTTGCTCAACGACTACCTGTCGATGGTGACGGGCGGCGAGGCAACTGACGAGCATCTGGCCGACATCTGCCCCACCACGCATGTTTCGCGTCAGATGCCACCGACCTTTGTATGGGGCGTGTCCGACGACAAGACGGCGCCGATCGCGCAGGTCTACCCGTTTGCGCAGCGCATGGCCGAGGAGGGCGTTGCATGCGAGATGCACGTCTTCGACCAGGGTGGTCACGGCCTTTCGCTCGGCAACGCCAACACCGCGGTCGACAACGAGGACAAGCAGGTTTCCGTCCGTCCCTGGATCCGCCTGGCCTTCCGCTTCCTCGAGCGCCATCTGTAAGAGTCCCGGCATCCAAGCCCTTCAATAACTTGCGGTGAAATAGTTCCTATCTGGGGCATCAACCAGCCCATCCAGGAACTATTCCACCGCAACTTCGTTTTTGATGCCCCGCCCGGAAACTGCGCCCCAGTTTTGCCTTTCAAGGTGGGACGCAGTTTCCCATAGGGCCTCGACTGGGAAAGCGCGTCCCGTTTCGAGCGGGGATTCCGGGATGCATTTTCCGTAAGAGGCCTGTTTGGGAAACCATATCCCGTTTCGAGCCGGAATTCTGGGATGTAGTTTCCCCGAGAGGCCTCATCGGGAAACTATGGCCCTGAACTCTCCTGCCTGTCCCCATTGCGCCAATTTGCTGATTGAACATCGTTGCATGTTCGCGCTATCATGCATGGTTAAAATTGGTTAGCCATGGCAAACGGTTAGCCTTGGTGAACATAAATACAACGCCCTGTGGGCGTCGGGGGAGGAACACGGACGTGAAGCTCGATACACTCGAGATTGGAAAGGACGCCGTTGTCGCATCGGTGGCATCGGACGATCAGGCACTCCGACAGCATATTTTGGACATGGGTCTAACGCCGGGTACCGAAGTCACCATGATGAAGTACGCCCCCATGGGTGACCCGCTCGAGATCCGCCTGCGTGGCTACGAGTTGACACTGCGTAAGGACGATGCCGCTCGCATCGAGCTCGTGGGTATTCACGACACCGATACAGGTCCGCGCGCTAACGCCGCAATCGGCACGACGGAGCATCCGGCCCTGGGCGAGGGGACGTATTCGCCCCGTGCGGCAAAGACGGCCGTGCCCGAGGGCGCGCCGCTGCACTTTGCCCTCGCCGGCAACCAAAACTGCGGCAAGACCACGTTATTCAACCAGCTGACGGGCTCCAACCAGCACGTCGGTAACTTTCCCGGCGTGACGGTCGACCGCAAAGATGGCACCATCCGTAACCATCCCGAGGCGAGCGTTACCGACCTGCCCGGCATTTACTCCCTGTCGCCGTACACAGGCGAGGAGGTCGTGAGCCGTCAGTTCATCCTCGACGAGCGTCCGGACGCCATCATCGACATCATTGACGCCACCAACATCGAGCGTAACCTGTACCTGACACTGCAGCTCATGGAGCTTGACCGTCCTATGGTCATCGCGCTCAACATGATGGACGAGGTGACCGCCAACGGCGGCGCCGTAGACGTCAACTTGCTCGAGAGCCTGTTGGGCGTGCCCGTTGTCCCCATTAGCGCTGCCCGCAACGAGGGCATCGGCGAGCTGGTGGACCACGCCCTGCACGTGGCGCGGTTCCGCGAGCGCCCTGGTCGCCTGGACTTTTGCGCGCCCGACGGTCCGGACGGCGGTGCGCTGCATCGCTGCATCCACGGTATTGCTAACCTGATCGAGGACCATGCCGTGACGGCGCACATCCCGGTGCGCTTTGCGGCGACCAAGCTGGTCGAGGGCGATGAGCTGGTAACCGAGGCGCTTCACCTGGATCGCAATGAGCTCGACGCTATCGAGCACATCATCACCCAGATGGAGGGCGAGGCCGGCACCGACCGCCTATCTGCGCTGGCCGATATGCGTTTTAGCTTTATCGGCGACGTGTGCGGGCGTTGCGTCGTCAAGCCGCACGAGAGCCGCGAGCACGTGCGCTCCGTCAAGATTGACCGCATCCTGACAGGTCGTTACACAGCCATTCCGGCGTTTCTGGTGATCATGGGCCTCGTCTTTTGGCTGACGTTTGGCGTGATCGGCGCGGCGTTGCAGGGACTTATGGAGGACGGCATCGCTGCCATCATCGCTTCGGCCGATGCAGGCCTCAAGGCGTTCGGCACCAACGACGTGGTGCGCTCGCTGGCTGTCGACGGCGTGCTTACGGGCGTGGGCAGTGTACTGACCTTCCTGCCGATTATCGTCGTGCTCTTCTTGTTCCTCTCCATTCTGGAAGACTCCGGCTACATGGCACGCGTAGCCTTTGTCATGGATAAGGTGTTGCGTCGCTTTGGCCTGTCGGGCCGCAGCTTCGTGCCCATGCTCGTCGGTTTTGGCTGCACCGTGCCGGCTATCATGTCGACCCGTACGCTCCCATCCGAGCACGACCGCAAGATGACGGTCATGCTCACGCCGTTTATGAGCTGTTCAGCCAAGTTGCCGGTTTACGGCTTGCTGTGCGGGGCGTTTTTCCCGCAGGCGACGGTTTCCGCCATGGTCTCGCTCTATCTGATCGGTATCGTGGTCGGCTGCATCGCGGCTTTGGTGCTCAACCGCACGGCATTTAAGGGCGACCCGGTGCCGTTTATCATGGAGCTTCCCAATTACCGCCTACCGAGCGTCAAGACGACGGTGATGCTGGCATGGGATAAGGCCAAGGACTTCATCACCAAGGCCTTTACCATTATCTTTGCCGCTACGGTGGTCATCTGGTTCCTTCAGACGTTCGATATCCGCTTTAACGTGGTCGCCGACCAGTCGCAAAGCCTGCTTGCCGGTCTGGGTAGCATCATCGCGCCGGTGTTGGCCCCGCTCGGTTTTGGCGACTGGCGCGCATCCACGGCGCTCGTCACCGGACTTATTGCCAAGGAGAGCGTCATCTCGACGCTCACGGTGCTTTTGGGCGCAACGTCGCCCGCGGCGCTGTCGACCATGTTTTCGCCGTTTACCGCCTACGTGTTCTTGGTCTTTACGCTGCTGTACCCGCCTTGCGTGGCGTCCATCGGCGCCGTCAAGAGCGAGTTGGGCGCGCGCTATGCCGTGGCCGTATTCGCGTTTCAGGTGACGGTCGCCTGGATCGTGGCGTTTGCCGTGCATTCGGCGGGCATATTGCTGGGGTTGGCTTAGTTATTTATTGACGGCGCAACCTCTGTGTTTTGAGTTGATTTCGGCCCCGTATCTGTACTGACGGATGCGGGGCCCTTGCTATATAATCGCCTCCGCTCATAACGATTGGAGACGTTATATATGACTCAGACAAGGCAAGACGGCATCACGCTCAAGCAGTGGCTCCCGCTTATCGGGCTCACCTGCTGCGCGTTCGTGTTCAACACGTCGGAGTTCATGCCCATCGGCCTTCTGACTGATATTGCCGCGTCGTTCTCGCTCACCGAGGCTCAGGCCGGCATCATGATCTCGGTCTACGCCTGGGGCGTCATGCTGCTGTCGTTGCCGCTCATGGTGTTCGCTTCGCGCTTTGAGTTCAAGCGGATGCTGCTGGGCGTGCTGGCCGTGTTTTCGTTGGGCCAGTTTCTGTCCGCTGTGGCGCCGACTTATCCCATCCTAGTCTGCGCGCGCCTGGTGGTCGCCTGCGCACATGCCGTGTTCTGGTCGGTCGCCTCGATCATGGCGTCGCGACTGGTTGACACACGCCATGGGGCGCTCGCCATCAGCATGATCGCCACGGGCTCTTCCATCGCACAGATCTTCGGCCTGCCGCTCGGCCGCGCCATTGGCCTGGCCGTGGGCTGGCGTATGACGTTTGCCGTGGTCGGAGCGCTGTCTGCTGTCGCGGTCGTCTACCAGGCCACGGTGTTTCCCACCATGCCAGCGGGCGAGCGTTTTACGCTCAAGCAGCTGCCCGAGCTGCTCAAGAACCCGTTCCTCATCGCGCTCTATGTGGTCACGGTGTTCATGGCGACCGGCTATTACGCGGGCTATAGCTATATCGAGCCTTTTCTGGCTCAGGTCGCGCACGTCGACGCAAGCGCTATCACCATGACGCTGACGGCGTTCGGCTGCTCTGGTCTGCTCGGAAGTTGGCTGTTCGGCCGCCTGTTCGACGGGCACCGGTTCCCGTTTCTCGCGATTACGCTCTCCGGAGTACCGGTCGCCTTGCTGCTTATGGGTCCTGCCGCGTCGTCGCTCGCCGCGGTTCTCGCTGTTTGCGCGCTGTGGGGTTGCTGCGCCACGGCCTTTAACGTGGCGTTTCAGGCCGAGCTCATCAAGTACACGCCGGCGGACTCGTCGGCCGTCGCCATGTCGATCTTCTCGGGCCTGTTCAACCTCGGTATCGGCACGGGTACCGCGATCGGCGGAGCCGTGGTTTCGGGCCCCGGTATCGCCTGGATCGGCTGCGCAGGTGGCGCAATCGCCGTCGTGGGCGTCATCCTCGCCATCACCGTACTGTTCCCAGCCATCCGCCGCGCCAAGCCCGTCGCCTAATCACGCCCCCTCATCAGTTGCGGTGGAATAGTTCCTGTTTAAGGCCTCTGAAGGCCCAGGCAGGAACTATTCCACCGCAACTTATTTTGGGGGAGAGGATACAAGCTGGGCATACAATGGATGTCGTTGTGTTGAGCTTACCGGGAGGTTGCTATGTGGGCATACGAGACGACGTTCTATCAGATCTATCCGCTGGGCTTTTGTGGAGCTCCGCGCGAAAACGCCGCGCCCGTTGCCGAGGATGAGCTCGCCCAGGCTGCCAACGTCGCGCCCAACCCCGATGCGCCCATCATGAAAATCGCCCAATGGGCAGACTACCTGCAGGAACTCGGCGTTGGCGCTGTGCTCATCAACCCGCCGCTCGAATCTGATAGCCACGGCTACGATACGCGCAGCCTGCGCCATCTCGACCGTCGCCTGGGCGGGGATGCCGATTTTGCCGCCGTGTGCGAGACGCTGCATGCCCATGGCATTCGCGTGGTGCTCGATGCCGTCTTCAACCATGTCGGCCGCGGTTTTTGGGCCTTCCGCGACGTGCAGGAGCGCAAGTGGGACTCGCCGTACAAGGACTGGTTCCACATCAGTTTTGACGGCGACTCCTGCTATGGCGACGGCTTTTGGTACGAGGGCTGGGAAGGCCATTTTGAGCTTGTGAAGCTCAACCTGCAAAATCCCGCTGTGGTCGATTACCTGCTCGAGTCTGTGCGCCGCTGGGCCGAGGTCTTTGGCGTCGACGGCCTGCGCCTGGACGTTGCCTATATGCTCGACCGCGACTTTATGCGTCACCTGCACGCCTTTACCCGTGAGCTCAAGCCCGACTTTGTGCTGATCGGCGAGACGCTCCACGGCGACTACAACCAAATCGTCAACGACGAGATGCTCGACTCCTGCACCAACTACGAGTGCTACAAGGGCCTGTACTCCAGCTTTAACTCGGTCAACATGTTCGAGATCGCCCATTCGCTGCACCGCCAGTTTGGCGGCGACCCGTGGTGCATCTACCGCGGCAAGCACCTGCTGTCGTTTGTCGACAACCACGATGTGCCGCGCCTGGCAAGCATCCTCACTGACAAGTCGTGCCTGCGCCCCGCCTATGGCATGCTCTTTGGCATGCCGGGCATCCCGTGCGTCTACTATGGCAGCGAGTGGGGAATTGCTGGCGAAAAGGGCGGCCCCGATGGCGACTGGGCGCTGCGCCCTGCGCTCGATGAGCCTGCGCCCAACGAGCTGACGGCGTTCATCACGCAACTCGCACACCTTCGCTCGGCCGACGACGCGGCTGCCCGTGCTCTCAACTACGGTGCCTATCGCAACGTGGTGATTCAGAACAAGAAGCTGCTGTTCGAGCGCGCCTGTGACGGCGCGACGGTACTCGTGGCGGTGAATGCCGTGGGTGAGCCTTACACCTTTGGCGCCGGCGAACTCAACGGCTCCTTCGTCGACCTGCTTGCCGACGATGCGCCCACGGTCGAGCTGACGGGTACCCTTGAGCTTGCACCCTACGAGGTGCGCTATCTGTTGAGAGCCTAGCCCATGGCCGTGTCTGACGAGGGCTATCAACATATTGAGCATGGGTTTGAGCCCGTGTTTGACGAGCACTCGCGCGTTTTGGTGCTCGGGTCGTTTCCCTCGGTGCTTTCGCGCGCCAATGCCTTTTATTACGGCAACCCTCAGAATCGCTTTTGGCGTGTGATGGCCACGTGCCTCGGTATGCCTGTGCCGCCCAACGAGGGCGATCCTTTGGCAAGCGGTGAGCCCGCGACGCTCGATGCCTCCATTGCCGCCAAGCGGGCCATGCTGCTGAACGGCGGCGTGGCCCTGTGGGATGTGGTCGAGAGCTGCGACATTAAGGGCTCGAGCGACGCGAGCATCCGCAACGTTGTGCCGGCACATATCGAGCGCATTACCGGCGCAGCTCCCATTGAGCAGGTGATATGCAACGGTGGTAAAGCTGGCCGGCTCTACAAGCGCTATCTACAAGAACGCACCGGGCTGCCCGCCATCGCCCTGCCCTCGACAAGTCCCGCCAATGCCGCCTGGCGCCTGGAACGCCTTGTCGAGCGCTGGCGCGATGCCGTTGATTGGGGCGCTCTGTAATTTAGATATCTGATTGGGCGCGGGTGCCGAGGCGTTTCATGATGGCATGCCAGATCGGTGCGGGCAGCGCGGGCTTGGCGCGCACCATGCCGTCGGCATCGACGCTACCGGCATTGCCACCGCCAAGCAGCTGCGCATGCTCAATGGAACAGCCCATGCGCACGGCGCCCACAAGCTTATCCATCGCTTCGGAAAACGGTCGGCGCAAGAGGCCCATGCGCGGGGAGTGGCGAAGCGCTGCGATGCCGGTGCCGGTGCAGACGACAATGCCACCGCACCACGACAACCCCCGACGCTCGCACGCTTCGCGCAGATGGCCAACGACCGTGTGCGCTCGCTCGGGACTCCCGCAGTCGGCTTGAACAACGACATAGACGCGCGTTTCCGTGCCCCCAAGGCAATCAAGCGCCTGCTCAACGACGCTCATCGCCTCGTAATTGAGCGCATTCTCAACAGCGAATACAATACCGTCCGCAGCGCTGCCGTCATCGTCCGACTCCAGAGCGACCAGACGGGGGAGCGAAGTACCGGAAAGCCGGGCATAGGCGGCGATGGCATCCTGCAGGTCCCAGAGCAAAAAATCAAGATCGGCGCTATTGGGAATACTGATATACGCAATGGTGTTCAGTGTTTTTGGTACGTCGCCGCGCGCGGTCGTCTCCATGCCATCTCCTTTCCGGCTCGTTTCCGTTTAGGTTACACCGTCTGGTGGCGCCCCGCCGCGCTATCCTAGTGCAACCCTTACGAAAGGAACGCCATGCGTCTGCCCATGAATACCTCGCTTGCCTTGCTCAAGCCCTCCGGTATCCGCCGGATTAACGCGCTCGCCGCCCAGCATCCGGGGTGCATCGCGCTCGCGCTCGGCGAGCCCGATTTTCCCACGCCCGATGTGATTAGCGCCGAGGTGACCGCCGCGCTGGACCGCGGTGACACACACTATCCGCCCAACAACGGTCGCCCCGCCCTGCGTGATGCTCTGTCCAAATATATGGATGACGCGGGCCTGGCGTTTTCCGCCGATGAGGTCATCCTGACCGACGGCGCGACCGAGGCTCTTTCAGCAACATTTATGGCTATGCTCAACCCCGGCGACGAGGTCATTATCCCCACGCCGGCCTTTGGCCTGTACGAGAGCATCGTCGTGGCCAACCACGCCAAGGCGGTCTTTTTGGATACGGAGCCTGCGCAATTCCAGATCGATGAGGAAGCGCTTCGTGCCTGCGTGACACCGGCGACCAAGGCCATCGTCATCTGCTCGCCCAACAATCCTACGGGCTGTATCCTCAACGCGGCTTCGCTCGATGCCGTGGCGCACGTGGCGGAGCAGGCGGGCATCTACGTGGTCTGCGACGACGTATACAACCGCCTGGTTTATGTGGGTGGCTACGAGCGCTTTACCCAGCGCCACCCGGAGCTTCGCGATCAGACGGTAGTTATTGAGAGCTTTTCCAAGCCCTGGGCCATGACCGGCTGGCGTTTGGGCTGGCTCGCAGCGGCAGCCCCCGTCATCGCCGAGATCGCAAAAGCCCACCAATACCTAGTATCGAGTGCTGTCTCCTTCGAAATGGACGCCGCAGCCCGAGCCCTGACCGTCGACCCAACCCCCATGCTCAAAGTCTACCGAGCCCGCCGCGAACGCGTGCTCGCAGCCTTAGACGCCATGGGCCTCGACGTAGTAGAGCCCGCAGGAGCCTTCTACACTTTCCCGAGCATCAAAAAGTTCGGCCTAACCAGCGAAGACTTCTGCATCAAAGCAATCAAAGAGGCAAACGTAGCCCTAGTCCCGGGAGACTGCTTCGGAACCGAAGGCCACGTCCGCCTCAGCTACTGCGTCTCCGACCAAGATCTGGACGAAGGCCTAAATCGCCTGTCCACCTTCATTTCAACCCTGTAGCCATCAGGGACGCAACACATCAGCCCACCGACCCAAGCATTATGAGTGGGGGCGTCAGCCAACGAAAACCCGGACTGCCCCAAAGTCACCGCAGGCCGCGCCGCCGAAGGCCGGGCGCAAGGTTTTCGTAGATTCCGCACGAGCCGGAAAGCACTTAATGTGCTTTCCGAGCGAGC
>UQIQ01000008.1 GCA_900541185.1 uncultured Collinsella sp. | reverse complement strand
GTCGGCGGGGCCATTGTGGCTCTTGACAGCGGATTGGGTCATATGAGCGAAAACGCCCCTAAGCGAGCAATGTGCCTTGAAAGAGGAGGGCATAGGCCTTCTGGCCATGCCCGACGATTGAAAGGCAAATTGCCGCTTAGGGGCGTTTGCAGCGTCGACTGGTTACGCGGTTTGGTAAAACCGCGTAACTAGCAGACTCGAGTCTTGCCGATCATGATGTTAAGGATCTCGACGTCGGTATCTTTCATGCCCACACGGCCCACGTAGCCCATGCTGGCGATTGTCTGCTCGACGGTATCCTGGATCAGGCCCTCGCCGGCACGGAAGCCACGGCCCTGCATGGCCATATCGTGGCCCAAAATCGCCGCATCGACGGCAGCGGAAATCTTGGCGGCACAGCTTGCCTTGGCGCCATCGCACACGATGCCGCCAACGTTGCCGAGCGTGTTCGAGACCGTCGCGCCAATCTGCTCGCGCGTACCACCGCACAGCCAGGTAATCGCAGCGCCGGCGCCGCACGCGGCACAAATAGCACCGCAAAACGCCGAGAGCGCACCAATATAGCTCTTGATATGCACAGCGATAAGATCGGACAGCATCACGGCGCGCACCAGGCGATCGTGGTCGCAGCGCAGATACTCGGCATACTCCATAACGGGCAGCGCGCAGGTAATGCCCTGATTGCCCGAGCCGCACACAATGGCGACCGGCAGCGCGCAGCCGTTCATGCGGGCGTCGGACCCGGCGGCTGCACGGGCGCGGGCACGGCAGGCGACGTCATCGGCACGTGCACCCAGCAGCGTACGGCCCACCTCGGCGCCCCAAGCGTGCGCCAGGCCCTCGGCACTGATCGCACCGTTCAGCTCAATCTGACGCTCAACGGCAGCGCGGGCGTCCTCAATGTCACCGTCCTCGATAAAGTCGATGATAGACTCAATGCTCATAGGGGTGTCGGCGTTGTCTGCCGCGCGCTCGGCCACCACGCGCTCCGCGCAGGCGGCACACTCCCCCGCCGACTTACCGCATACCGGGATACCGTCGAGCGTATGGCATGTGACGTTGGTGTGGTGGTCGGTAATCTCGACGACCGCGGTATGGCCTCCGGCCGTGGCAGTCACCTTGATGTAGAGGTTGGGCACACCCTCGACAAGCGACACATCGCAGTAGCCGGCGTCGGCGAGGAGCTCGGCCACGCGAGCACGGTCTTCATCGTCAACGCTCTCGAGCACCTCGAGCGCGCTCTTAGCGTCTCCGCCCACGGCACCCAGCACAGCCGCGGCTTCGATGCCATGCATTCCGCCCGAGTTGGGCACGGTCACGCTCTTGACGTTCTTGATGATGTTGCCCGAGCAGGCAACATCCATATGATCGGGTTCGCAACCGAGCGTCTGACTCGCCAGCGCCGCTGCATAGGCAACGGCAATGGGCTCGGTGCAGCCGAGTGCACAGACAAGCTCGCGGTTCAAAACGTCGCAAAAAGCGGCATCACGGATGGAATCAGTAGGCATAGGTATCTCCTGCTTGCATAACGGGCTTGGCTCTCAAAAATAGTTAGCTCCTTTATTTGATAACAATGCATCAAAAACTGCAACCATGGTTCCGGCGGACGGCGCTCAAGCACAAACTGACAGCATTCATTCATGAGAAGCCGGTCTTGTTGCATGCTAAAGCGTTTGACCAAAAAACGCCCGAGCGTTTACGCAAAAGTCGCGCTATCATGCAGTCGAACGCGGTAAAACCTTTAGCATTTGCGCCGCACAGACCAGAGAGGAACCACTCATGAAGATTGGTATCGGCAACGACCACGCCGCCGTCGAGCTCAAGAACATCATCTCCGAGCACCTGAAGGAGCGCGGCTGCGAGGTCGTGAACTTTGGCACCGACACCTCCGAGAGCTTTGACTACCCCATCGCCGGCTACAAGGTGGGTAAGGCCGTTGCCAACGGCGACGTCGACCTGGGCATCCTCATCTGTGGCACCGGTGTCGGGATTAGCCTGGCTGCCAACAAGGTCGAGGGCGTACGCGCCGTCGTGTGCTCCGAGCCCTTCAGCGCCAAGCTCTCCCGCATGCACAACAACACCAACGTGCTCGCCTTTGGTGCCCGTGTCGTGGGCTCCGAGCTCGCTAAGATGATCGTCGACGAGTGGCTCGACGCCGAGTTTGAGGGCGGCCGTCACGAGCGTCGCGTCAATCTCCTCAACGAAATCGACCAGACCCGCGGCCTTAAGGTCGTCGACGAGGCCTAAACCACTCAGTGCCACAAGCTAACAGCAGGGGCCCGCTCGGAACTCATGACCGAGCGGACCCCTTCATAGATTTTGGAATAAAAGGGCGCCGCGGATGGAGTTCCGCGGCGCCCAAGCCACACGCTAACAGCTTTAAGGAGTCAAAGCTGGTTTAGCCAAAGAAGCGCTTGATCTCAATCTCGGCGTTCTCCAGGCAGTCGGAGCCGTGGATCACGTTGGCGTTGACATCGACGGCAAAGTCGCCGCGGATGGTACCAGGAGCAGCGTCAAGCGGATTAGTAGCGCCCATGAGGGTGCGCATCTTAGCAACAGCGGAGAGACCGGAAACGACCATCTTGACGACCGGACCGCTCGTCATAAAGTCGCAGAGACCGCCAAAGAAGGGCTTGTCGGCCAGATGGGCGTAGTGCTCCTCGACGGTAGCGCGCTCGAGCGTGGTCATCTCCATGCGCTCGATGACAAGGCCGCTGCGCTCAATGCGAGCAACGATCTCGCCGATCTTGCGGTCGCGCACGGCGTCGGGCTTAATCATGATGAAGGTCTTCTCGATAGCCATAAAAGTAGCCTTTCAAGTAGGTTCGCGCGTGCCCAAGTCCCATTCCGGCACCCGCCTGGACTGCATCGTAACAGAGTTTTAGCTGCAGTTAAACAAAAAGCTGTTTATTGAAACGTTGCAATTTATTAAAGCGCTCCATATGTGTCACTTCTGTTTCGAAGCCCGATTAGAGTACCATCCGACCGCCCATCAACCGCGCCGAACAGAGCAGGCGGTCGGTTGCCGCCCGCGAACGTATCCCCTTCACAACCTGCCCAAAGGTCCTACAGAAGTTCTCGACAAGCCCCTCCCCCATAGCAACAAAATACGGGCTCCCACATCAGCAGGCGCCCGTAAAGCGAAAACGATTTATCAATAAATGGACAATACGTCTTCAGCCAAACCTCTACTTTGCCCCGTGACCCATCTCGACGACCTTGGTTAGCGATCCAAACACACCTTCGTCGACCACGAGCTGCGCCTCTGCACGCTGCAGCTGCACGGCAACGGCGGCAGGGGCGGTGCCGCCCTCGGTCGTGCGCGCGGCGACAATCGACGGGATGTCGAGCGCCTCGGTAATGTCGTGCTCAAAGAGCGGGCTTGCCTCCTGGAACACCTCAAACGGCAGGTCCTCAAGATTGCAGCCGCGCTTCTCACACATCAGAACCAGATGCCCCACCACGGCATGTGCCTCGCGGAACGGCAGGCCACGCTTGGCCAGGTAATCGGCAACATCGGTAGCGGCAAGGTGCCCCACGCCGCACTCGCGCGCCATGGCATCCTCGTTGACGGTCCAAGTCGAAATCATTCCGGCCATAACCGACAGGCACTGCATGAGCGTATGGGCGGTATCGAGCGCGCCCTCCTTGTCCTCCTGCAAGTCCTTGTTATAAGCAAGCGGCAGGCCCTTCATGGTCACGAGCAGCTGCACCAGGTTGCCATACACACGGCCGCTCTTGCCGCGGATAAGCTCGGCAAAGTCGGGATTCTTCTTCTGCGGCATGATGGACGAGCCGGTGGAGTACGAGTCGGAAAGCGTGATAAAGCCAAATTCGGAGCTCGACCACAGCACGATCTCCTCGGAAAGACGCGACAGGTGCATGGCCATGACGGAGCCGGCGTAATGCAGATCGAGCAGGAAATCGCGGTCGGAAACCGCATCGAGCGAGTTGGGAATCACGCCCGCAAAGCCAAGTTCGGCAGCCGTCATCTGACGATCGAGCGGATAGCTCGTGCCGGCAAGCGCGGCAGCACCCAGCGGGCAGTTGTCGGCGGCATCAAAGGCTGCCTTCAGGCGTGTAAAGTCGCGCGCGAACATCCAGGAATACGCCAGCAGATGATGCGACAGCAGCACGGGCTGAGCGTGCTGCATGTGCGTGTAGCCCGGCAGAATTACCTTGTTGTACTTCTTGGCCGCATCCACCAGCACATGGCGCAGCTCAAGATTGGCCTCCATAAGCTCCTTGGCCAGCGCCTTGACGCCCAGGCGTGTGTCGGTCGCCACCTGGTCGTTGCGCGAACGTCCGGTATGCAAGCGCTTACCGGCCTCGCCGATGCGACGCGTCAGCTCGCTCTCGATGGACATATGAATGTCTTCGTCGTTGATGTCGAAGGTGAAGTTGCCGGCATCGATATCCTGTTCGATTTCGGTCAGGCCCTTGGCAATCGCCTGCTCGTCCTCGGCACTGATGATGCCCTGGGCCGCCAGCATTTTGGCATGCGCCTTAGAGCCGGCGATATCCTGCTTATAGAGATGTTTGTCGACCGGCAGCGACGCGCCAAACTCCTGCGTGACCTCGGCCACGCCTGCCTCAAAACGACCGCCCCAAAGAGCCATGGAACCGTCCCCTTTCTCCAAATACCAAAACAAGCGCCCAAAGCAATGCGCCATATCGCTAAAGCGATTTTTCAACCGCTAGTTTTACACATTCCCCACCGTGTGCGGAGCCATGTAGCTAATTTGCAAAGAAGTGACGCGCCATGCACTTGGCGCCCAACGTCTCCCTCCGGATGTTGCCCTGCGAACCATCGATCCAGGCCTTCAGGCTCATAGGGACGTCCTCGACCCTTGCAGCATCGAACTCGGGCGCGAGGGCAAGTAAAGCATGCGCGATAGCATTGAACATAATGGATACTCCTCATATATATAGGCGCAGAGCCGCCAAATTGATAGAAGGAGCCCCGCCGGACAACCCCGGCGGGGCTCGGACTCAGCCACAGTCGCGGCATCATATATGCGGGCGGAACGTAGGGGCCACCGATGTTAAGAAGTGTCAGCAAGCATAACGAAAGGTAGGGACCCCGTGCGCCCGTTATGTATCACGCGGATGGGCCGCGCGGATACCAAGGGAAGGAGGCGCTAGGCCTGGGCGGCAGCAGAGCTGGGGCCCTGGACCTTTGCCCACGTCTTGAGCGACAGCGTATCGATCTCGATAAAGCCGGCGCTGGCCTTCTCGTCAAACGTGGTGTCGCGGTCGTAGGTAGCCAGGCCGTAGTCGTAGAGGCTGAAGGGACTCTTGCGGCCGACGACATGGCAGTTGCCCTTAAAGAACTTCAGACGGACGGTGCCGGTCACGAACTTCTGGGTATCGGCCATAAAGGCGTCGAGCGCGTTCTTGAGCGGGCTGTACCACTGGCCGTTGTACACGGCGGTGGCCCAATCCTGCTCGAGCTTGATCTTGGTCTTGAGCAGGTCGCCCTCGACGCAGATGTCCTCGAGCGCCTTGTGGGCGGTGATGAGCGTCAGGGCGCCGGGAACCTCATAGCACTCGCGGCTCTTGAGGCCCACCAGACGATCCTCGACCAGGTCAAGACGGCCAAAGCCGTTGTCGCCCGAAATCTTGTTGAGGGCGATGACGATCTCGGAGAGCTTCATCTTCTTGCCGTCGACGGCGACAGGCTTGCCGGCCTCAAACTCGATCTCGGTATAGGTCGGGGCGTCAGGCGTGTCCTCGGGGTTCTTGGTCATAACCCAAGCGTCATCGAGCGGCTCATTCCAAGGGTCCTCCAGGTGACCGCACTCGATGGCGCGACCCCACAGGTTGTCGTCGATGGAGTAGGGGTTATCGTTGGCACCCTCGGGAACCGGCACGTTGTGGGCGTGGGCATAGGCGACCTCGTCGGGACGGCACTTCAGATCCCACTCGCGCACCGGGGCGATAACCTTGAGCTCAGGGTCGAGGGCCTTGACGGCAGCCTCAAAACGAACCTGGTCGTTACCCTTGCCGGTGCAGCCGTGGGCGACGTAGGTCGCGCCAAACTCGTGGGCGACCTCGACGAGCTTCTTGGCAAGCAGCGGGCGAGACAGGGCGGAGAGCAGCGGATACTTGTTCTCGTACATGGAGTTTGCTGCGATGGCTTTGGTCAGGAACTCATCGGAGAACTCGTCGCGCAGGTCGAGCACCTGGCAATCGAGAACGCCCAGGTCGAGCGCCTTCTGCTTCTTGGCATCCAGTCCGGTCTCTTCCTGGCCCACGTTGCCGCAGACGCAAACGACATCGAGATTCTTCTCGTCCTGGAGCCACTTGACACATACGGATGTATCAAGACCACCGGAATATGCGAGAACGACTTTTTCCTTGCTCATGGCTGTTTCCTTTCGCCCTTGGTAGCTAGTTAGAACATCGGTCAGTTGCAAGTCATTTCAAGGTCATATACCGTGCAATATCAGGTTAAATAGCAAAAATCAGCACATACATGCCCTAGAAACATGCAGCAATGTCGTGCTAAAACCCAACGACCTCAAAATGACTCTGTTGAGGCAATTCGCCCCATGCGGACAGAGACGATTGTTATCGTCGTCGGGAAATTGCGCGCTGGCGTCGGATGGCATTGTCTGCAGTGGTGATGATCTTTACGAACTGCATCTGCCTCTCCTTTCACCTATCGCCGGGCGCAATTCTAATATCGTAAACGGTACCTTTTCCTCGGTAAACGGTTGTTTTTCCGTCTCCGTTTTCGATAGTCGCTATATTACGCTAAAGTGCCCGCAGCACAAGCGACAAATTCAAATTTCTGAAAAGTTTTTTCATTACTTTGTGAAGCGTGGTGCAAATACGCACCATTCCTGCGAAAATACGCTCGACTACTAGTTGATGGTTATAACGTCTGAAACAATCTCGAAACGAAAGGCGCATTTTTATGCAAACTTACGAATCGGACGCCAACATCGGCAACATTAAGATTCTCGCCGTCGATATGGACAAGACGCTGCTGACCGACGAGCGTGTGCTGCCCCAGGGTCTTGATGAGCGCCTGGACAAGCTCGCCGACGCCGGCATCGTATTCTGCCCCGCCAGCGGACGTCCCGCCCCCAAGCTCGAGGAGATGTTCGAGGGCATCAAGAACCGCCTCGCCTTTTGTCCCGACAACGGAGCTTGCGTGATCTATCGCGGCGGCTATATCTATAAGAGCAATATTGACGTGGAGCTGTATCAGCAGGTCTTGAACCGTGCCTCGGAGGATCCTCGCGCTGTCCCCGTCCTGTGCTGCTTCGACGAGTTCTACGTGCTTGCCCGCGACCATCAATACCACGACGAGATCAGCGTCTACTACAACACAATCAACTACGTCGACAGCTTTGAGGGCATTGATTTCGAGTCCAACAAGATTTCGGTCTTCTTCCCCGGCTACGACGCCGAGCCCGCTTTCCGCGAGACCTATAGCCCCGAGTTCTCGGACAAGCTCTACGTCACCAACGCTGGGCGCGAGTGGATCGACTTTATGAACCTGGGCGTCGACAAGGGCGCCGGCGTCGCTCACCTGTGCGAGCACCTGGGCATCGATATTGCCGACGCCGCCGCCGTGGGCGACACCTACAACGACATCCCCATGCTCGAGCGCGTCGGTCACAGCTTTATCGTGGACAACGCCGAGGAGCACATGAACGCGCATGCCAAGTGGCGCATTCCGAGCAACAACGACGGAGGCGTACTGACGCTCATCGACGCCATCTTGGCGGCTCGTTAACGTTGCTCGTCGGACCTGGCCGGGCGAGGCGGGTAAGTTTTTCGTTCGGTCAGGTCCTGGGCTCGCTCGGAAAGCACATTAAGTGCTTTCCGGCTCGTGCGGAATCTACGAAAACTTACCCGCCTCGCCCGGCCAGGTCCTGCGGTGACTTGCTTGCCGCCTGGATGGCGTCTTGGCGCCTAGATACTTTGGCTGAATTTAATTGAACGAAGGACGCTCCTTGTTGATAAGGGGCGTCCTTCTGTTTTTGGTTACTTTGGAACTGTGGTTGCTTCCCTATTTGGCGTCGGCCCAGGTTATGCCGGTGCTGGCTTCGGCGATGAGGGGTACGCGTAGGTCTACTACGTGCTCCATGACGTCGCGGACCATGGCGGTGAGGCGCTCGACTTCGTCGACGGGGCACTCAAAGTCCAGTTCGTCGTGTACCTGCAGGATCATGTGGGCGGCAAAGCCTTCTTCTTCCAGGCGACGGCTTACGCGGGCCATGGCGATCTTGATGATGTCTGCTGCGGTGCCCTGCATGGGATGGTTCATGGCCGTGCGCTCGCCAAAGCCGCGGAGTTGCGGGTTTTTGGCCTTGAGCTCGGGAATATGGCGTCTGCGGCCATACATGGTCTCGGCGTAGCCCGTCTGCTTGGCGCGCGCCACCACGTTGTCGAGGAACGTACGCACGCCCGGGTAGGCCTCGTAGTAGCGGTCGATCATGTCGCGCGCCTCGGCCATCGAGATATGCAGCGACTGCGACAGGCCGTAGGCCTGCTGGCCATACACGATGCCAAAGTTCACGGCCTTGGCGCGACTGCGCAGGTCGGGCGTTACCTCGGACACCGGCACACCAAACACGCGCGCCGCCGTCTCGGCATGGAAGTCCTCGCCCTCGTTAAAGGCGCGCACCAAGTGCTCGTCACCCGAGAGATGTGCCAGCAGACGCAGCTCGATCTGCGAGTAGTCCACCGCCAAAAAGACGCTTCCCTCGCCTGCCGAAAACGCCGTCTTGACGGTACGCCCCAGCTCCGAGCGCGTCGGAATGTTTTGCAGATTAGGGTCGCTCGAAGACAGACGCCCCGTCGCGGTGATGGTCTGGTTGTACGTGGTGTGCACACGACCGTCACCGCGGCGCAGCGGGCCCAACGTGTCCAGATAGGTTGACTTGATCTTGGACTTCTCGCGCCAGTCTAAGATCAAACGAACAATCTCGTGGTCACGGGCAAGATCACTCAGTACCTTGGCATTGGTCGAATAGTAACCGCGCTTGGTCTTTTTGAGACCCTTGGTCGGAAGGCCCATCACATCAAAGAGCACATGCGAAAGTTGCATGGGGCTGCCGATGTTAAAGGTCTCGTCACCGGCAAGGTCGCGAATGCTTCGTTCGACCTCGGTGATCTGGGTCGCCAGACCCTCGGACAGACTGTGCAGGCGGTCGGGGTCCACGAGCATGCCCGCGCGCTCCATCTTGGCAAGTACCGGAACGAGCGGCATCTCGATGCCATCGAACACGTTGGCGGCGTTCTCACGGGCCATGCACTCGCGCAACGGCGCCACGAGCGCCAGCGTCAGAGCCGCAGTACGGGCGGCAGGCGCCGGAGCGTCCTCACCAGCACCCTCTGCACCGCGCGCCGCAGGCAACGCCATCTGCAGATAGGTATCGGCCAGATATGCCTCATCGAACTCGGAGCGATCGGAATCCAGCAGATAGGCAGCGACCACGGTATCGAAGATACGCGTGGAATCGGCAGCGAGCGGATCCATGAGCTCGGGCTCAGAAGAATCGATGGGCGAAAGCTCGTGCAGCAGCGCTTTCGTATCCGGGCTCGCCACGCGGCCCTCCATAAACAGGCGCGCAAGCACGCCGGCGATCACACCGTGAGCGAAGTTGAAGCCCTCAACCTCAGCCGCCGCACAGCTGTCGCCCTCCTCGAGCGCGAACAGGCCCTTGGACGTCGCCAACCACAGCGTGCGCGTCAGCCCAAAGAGCGCGCCCTCTTCCTTGTCGTCGTCCACCACGGCGGCGACCCACTCGCCGGCATCAATCGCGCGGGAGACCTCAGCCGCAACGGCACCAAGCGCGTCGGCATCGCCGGCGGCTGCGCGAACCATAGCAGGTATCTCAAACACACTGGAGGCAGCAGCCCCGCCCTCGCCGCCGATCAGCGCCAAGAAACGGTTCTGCATGGCGGTGATACCAAGCGTACCCAGCGCCGCGGAAACCTCATCGGCAGAGAACGCCGGGAAGGACGTCGCCTCAAAGTCGAGCTCGACGGGCGCATCGGTGCGGATGGTCGCGACCTTGCGGCTCAGCAGAGCATCGTCGATGTGTGCGCGCAGGTTTTCGCCCATCTTGCCCTTGACCTCGTCGGCATGCGCGATGACCTCGTCCAGGCTACCGTACTGCGCAATGAGCGCGCTCGCCTTTTTGGGGCCGATGCCCGGCACGCCGGGGATGTTATCGGACGTGTCGCCCTTCAGACCATAAAAGTCGGGCACGAGCGCCGGCGTGATGCCGTGATACAGATCGTCCACGCTCTCGGGCGTCATGATCGCCACGTCGGACAGGCCCTTGCGGGTCGAGACCACGTTGACGTGCTCGGTCACGAGCTGATACATATCGCGATCACCGGTCACCAGCAGCATGTCGCAGCCGGCCTCCTCACCCAGGCGCGCCATGGTTCCCAGGATATCATCGCCTTCCCAGCCCTCAGACTGCAGAATCGGCACGTTGAGCGCACCGAGCAGCTCCTTGATCATAGGGAACTGCGCATGCAGATCGGGGTCCATGGGCGGGCGCTGCGCCTTATACTGCGGCAGCATCTCCATGCGCACGCGCGGCTTGCCCTTATCAAACGCCACGACCACGCCGTCGGGGTTAAAGGCATCGATCATCTTAAGAAACATGTTCAGGAAGCCGAAGATCGCGTTGGTGGGGCGACCGTCCGGCGCGTTCATAGTCGGCGGCACGGCGTGGAAGGCGCGATGCATGAGCGAGTTGCCGTCGATAACGGCAAAGGTGCGGCGCTTGTCAGACATATTGAATACCTCGCTTTAGGCTGGGCACGGTTTGCTCACTCCAGTTTACACGCTCCCCGCCCCGCGGCCACCTCACATCAAGCTCCCCCGCCACCGTGAGCCCGCGCGTGATACGATGGCTCACGGTACATCAACCAGCACGATCGATCCGAAAGGAGCCTGCGTCATGGAGCGTCCCTGCGCATGGAAAAAGTACACGCCACAGCAAGTCGAGGAGCTCGAGGAGCTTTGCCGCGGCTATAAGCAGTTTTTGAGCGAGAACAAGACCGAGCGCCTGTGCGTCAAGACCGGCATCAAGATGGCCGAGGAGGCGGGATACGTCGACCTGGAGACCGTGATCGCCGAAGGCCGCGAGCTCAAGGCAGGCGACAAGGTGTACGCCGCCAATCACGGCAAGGACCTCATGCTCGTCAACCTGGGCAACGCCCCGCTCGAGCAGGGCTTTAACATCCTGGGCTCCCACGTGGACTCGCCGCGCCTAGACCTTAAGCAGAACCCCGCCTTCGAGGCCGGCGACATGGCTTATCTCGACACGCACTACTACGGCGGCGTCAAGAGCTACCACTGGGTGGCCTCCCCGCTCGCACTCGTGGGCGTCATCTGCAAAAAGGACGGTACCACCGTCGACATCAATATCGGCGACAAGGCCGACGACCCGGTCTTTACCATCTCCGACCTGCTGATCCATCTCTCGAGCGAGCAGATGTCTAAGCCTGCCAAGGACGCCGTCGACGCCGAGATCCTCGACGTGATCGTGGGCGGCCGTCCCGTCAAGTTCGATGAGGACGACAAGGACGCCCCCAAGGAGCCCGTCAAGCAAATGTTCCTGGACATCCTTAAGGAGCAGTACGACGTCGAGGAGGAGGACTTCCTCTCCGCCGAGATCGAGGTCGTGCCCGCCGGCCCCGCCCGCGACATGGGCCTCGACCGCTCCATGATTTTGGGCTATGGCCACGACGACCGCGTCTGTGCCTACCCCTCCATGCTCGCCCAGATCGACGTCGCCAACGTGGAGCGCACGAGCATCACGCTCATCGTCGACAAGGAGGAGATCGGTTCCGTGGGTGCCACCGGCATGACGAGTCGCTTCTTCGAGAACACCGTCGCCGAGATCATGATGCTCGCCGGCGAGGACAGCCCGCTGGCTCTGCGCCGCGCGCTCGCCCGCAGCCGTATGCTCTCCTCCGACGTGTCCGCCGGCTTCGACCCGGGCTATGCCGGCAAGTTCGAGACCAAGAACGCCGCCTTCATGGGTCGCGGCCTGTGCTTTAACAAGTACACGGGCAGCCGCGGCAAGGGCGGCTCTAACGACGCCGACGCCGAGTATGTGGCCCTCGTCCGCGACATCATGGACGAGGCCGGCGTGGACTTCCAGACCTGCGAGCTCGGCCGCGTCAACGCTGGTGGCGGCGGCACCATCGCCTACATCATGGCCAAGTACGGCATGAACGTCATCGACTCCGGCGTTGCCGTCCTGTCCATGCACGCCCTGTGGGAGGTCGCCAACAAGGCCGACATCTACGAGGCATATCGCGGTTACAAGGCCTTCATCGAGCGAGCCTAACCAACCCTTCATCAGTTGCGGTGAAATACGGACTAAACTGGCCCATAAACAGCCAAAACAGACCGTATTCCACCGCAACTTTTTTGGCAGAGGAGAGCCCATGCTGCAGGTCATCATTTCGCCCGCCAAGCAGATGCGCGCGGCCCAAGATGCTTTTGAAGTCCTGGGCATCCCACCCTTTGTGCGCGAGACGGCTCGCCTCCACCGCGCACTGCTAGATATCGAGCGGAATGAAGGCAGCGGCGGCCTGCAGGCGCTATGGAACGTGAGTGACAAACTGCTGGGACCTTGCCTCAACACCCTGCATGAGTTCGGGCCCATCCTGAAAAGCGGCGATCTCGACAATCCCGCACTCGCCCGTCACATCTCCCCTGCCGTCATGTCCTATCACGGCATTCAATACCAGAGCATGGCACCCGAGGTGATGGATTCCGCGCAGCTCGCATGGCTGCAAGACCATCTGTGGATCCTCTCCGGCCTCTACGGGTGCGTTCGTCCCTTTCATGCCGTCGAACCGTATCGGCTGGAGATGGGCGCGAAGCTTGTCGTCGACGGTGCCCGAGACCTCTACGCATTTTGGAGCGATAAGCTCGCGCGGGCTATCGCCCCGGCAGGCTCAAACACCACGATCGTCAACCTCGCCAGCGTAGAGTATGCCAAAGCCGTTCTGCCCCACCTCGCGGGCGACGCCACGGCCGTCACATGCCTCTTTGGCGAGGGCATCCGCAACGGGAAGCCCATCCAACGGTCGACCGCCAGCAAAAAGGCGCGCGGCTCCATGGTGCGGTGGATGGCAGAAAACAAGCTCGAGGATGCAAGCGAACTTACCGCATTCAACATCGGCTATCGGCACATCCCCGAGCTTTCAGACAAAAACACCCTGGTTTTCATGAACGCGCAGGCACTATAGGCCCGCCGTTTCCAAACACCCCGTTACTCCGCCAAGCCATCGGCCTTTGCAATCTCGCTCGTCGAGCCATTTTGGTAGGTAATCTTAACGTGCTCTACGTCGGATACCGTAACGCCCGACGGGGGCTCCAGGCGCCATTCCGTCAGCGCGATATCCATCGTCGTGGGCACATCCCCTTGATCTTTGAGCTTCACCGTCAACGTTTTGAACATCGCATCATACGTCACGCGTTCGATTTCCTCACCAGGAATAGACCCACCACTCAGCTGCAACTGCACAAACTCATCGCACGGGTACCAATAATCGCCCGGAACGGCGAGCGTATTGGCATTACCGCCAGTACTCCTCACCGTCATAATCGGTAGGCTATCATCAGCCTCGAACTCCCATGCAGCGCCGCCGCGACCACCAAACGTCCAGATACAAAAGGCAATCACCAGCACGGCAAGCACCGCAAAACCGATCGCGACAAGGCCATGGTGCGCACGGCTTTCCTCGGCCGATACATCCCATTGCGTCTCTCGATATAGATGCTTGTCTTCCATGTTCGCCTCCTCACAGGCACGCTCGTTAGGCCAATCGTACCCATTCGAGCTATACTTGAGCCCATTACATAAACGGGGGGCTTGCAGGACAAGACGGCAGGCTGAGATTGGGCGCGCCCGCCCTGACCCGCAAACCTGATATGGGTAATGCCAACGAAGGGAGCCGTGCCAATGAGCACACAGACCGAGCCCAAGCTCGTCACGCAAATCGACTTCGCCCGCGCCGGGCAGATCACACCGCAGATGAAGGAGGTCGCCGAGCGCGAGCATCGCGACCCCGAGTACATCCGCGAGCGCGTGGCCGACGGCCGCATCGCCATTCCTGCCAACATCGTGCACATCAAAAAAGGCATGCGCGCCTTTGGCGTCGGTGAGGGCCTGTCCACCAAGGTCAACGTGAACTTGGGCATCTCGGGCGACAAGGCCGATGCCGCCGAGGAATGGAAGAAGGTCAAGATCGCCGAGGACTTTGGCGCCGACGCCATCATGGACCTCTCCAACTCGGGCAAGACGCGCCAGTTCCGCCAGCAGCTCATCGACGAGACGCCGCTCATGGTAGGTACCGTCCCCATGTACGACGCCATCGGCTACATGGAAAAGCCGCTGGTCAAGCTTACCAAGGACGACCTGTTCGAGGTCGTGCGCGCGCACGCCGAGGACGGCGTGGACTTTATGACCATCCACTGCGGCATCAACAAGTCGGTCACAAAGACCTTTAAGGAGACCGGCCGCCTCATGAACATCGTGAGCCGCGGCGGCTCGCTGCTGTTTGGCTGGATGGAGGTCACCGGTAACGAGAACCCGTTCTATGAGTTCTACGACGAGCTGCTCGAAATCTGCCACGAGTACGACGTGACGATTTCGCTCGGCGACTCCTGTCGCCCGGGCTGCCTCTACGACTCCAACGACGCCACCGAGACCGCCGAGATGATCGAGCTGGGCAAGCTGTGCAAGCGCGCATGGGCCGCCGGCGTCCAGGTTATGGTCGAGGGCCCGGGCCACATGGCGCTCGACGAGATCGCCGCCAACATGAAACTGCAGAAGCGCCTGTGCCACAACGCCCCGTTCTATGTGCTCGGGCCGCTGGTGACCGATATCGGCGTGGGCTACGACCACATCACCGCTGCCATCGGCGGCGCTATCTCCGCCAGCTCCGGCGCCGACTTCCTGTGCTACGTGACGCCGGCCGAGCACTTGTGCCTGCCCAACGCCCAGGACGTGCTCGACGGCCTCATGGCCACCAAGATTGCCGCACACGCCGCCGACATCGCCAAAAAGGTGCCCCACGCCCGCGACATGGACGACAAGATGGGCCAGGCACGCCGCAAGCTCGACTGGGACGCCATGTGGAAGTGCGCGCTCGACCCGGTTACGGGCAAGAAGCGCTACGAGGAGTCCCCCGCCGCCACCGAGGGCACTTGCACCATGTGTGGCAAGATGTGCGCCGTCCGCACCGTCAACAAGATCTTCGAGGGCACCACGATCGACCTCGGCATGGAGGACTAACCCTGTCGCCGCGGCCGCTTCTGGCGGCGAGCTGGTGCCTGTCAATTGTTGACTTGTGAACATTTACTTACACTTGCGTAGAGATTGCATCGCCCGCCCGGGTTCGGCATAGAGTCGGCCCGGGCATCTTTATAATGCTGGCTTAAAGACCCATTTGATTCCGACCGAACAAGGGAGCGAACATGGATCGTAGTAAGGTACCTGCCGTCCTGTCCATCGCGGGATCCGATTCCAGCGGTGGCGCCGGCATTCAGGCCGACATCAAGACCATCACGGCGCACCGCCTGTATGCCGAGACGGCCATCACCGCCATCACAGCGCAAAACACCCTGGGCGTTACCGCCGTGCAGGATATCTCGCCAGATATCGTAGCCGCGCAAATTGACGCCGTTTTTGACGATATCCGCCCCAGCGCCGTCAAGATCGGCATGGTTTCTTCTGTCGAGATTATCGAAGTCATCGCCGACCGCTTGAGCGCCTGGAACGCAACGAACGTGGTCGTCGACCCCGTCATGGTCGCCACCTCGGGCGCGCGGCTGATTGCCGAAGATGCCGCCGAGGCGCTCACCCGCCGCCTGTTCCCGCTAGCGACGGTTATCACGCCCAATATTCCCGAGGCCATGGCACTGCTCGACTATGAGGTCGACTCCGAGCGCACGCAGCAAAATGCTGCCATGCTCCTCACCCGCCGCTTTGGTTGCGCATCCCTCGTTAAGGGTGGGCATCTTGTCAACGAGGCCAACGATGTACTGGCCGAACCCGCGCCACTCGATGACGAGGGCAACCATCTGGGAGATCCACTCACCACGTGGTTCCGCCACAAGCGCATCGAGACCGACAACACGCACGGCACCGGATGCACGCTCTCGTCCGCCATCGCCTGCGCGCTGGCTCAGGGCATGGATCTTGCCGACGCCGTCAACGCCGGCAAGGCCTACCTAACCGGCGCTCTGGCCGCCGGCTTTGACATGGGCAAAGGCTCCGGCCCCGTCAACCACATGTGGCAGTATTAAGATTCGCAGTCCAAAGCCACCGCAAAGGCGCCCGTCCCCTTTGCGGTGGCTTGGGGTCGCGCTACTCTCCGAGCATCTCTTGGAGCTTGGCCGCCACGGCGTGACCCAGGCTCTCATGGCTTTCGGGCATCATATGCAGATAGTCGATATCGCCCGGCTCGGCAAACTCCGCTGCATTCAAAAAGTCGCAGCCAAACTGCTCGGCTACGTGCGCATAGTATTCAGCAAAATGCTCCGAGGCCTCGACGGAACGCTCGTCAAAATCGGTCATATATACATCGGCGATTTGCGGCTTGATCTTGATAGGTGCCATCAGCAGAATACGCGGGCAGGGTGCAGCATTGGTCCAGGGAAATGCACGCACCGCGCGAATCAGCGCCATGGTGCCACGGGCAATATCGGAGGCCGTCACACCAAAGACCGTCTTGCAATCGTTGGTTCCCAGCATAATAACGATCGCATCCAGCGGCTTATGGGCCTCGAGCAGCATCGGCAGTGCGCGGATGCCGTTAAGATTGGTGTTCAGATGGCACATGTCGTCGCGTACCGTCGTGCGGCCGTTGAGGCCTTCTTCAATTACATGCCAGCCCTCGCCTAAGTCACGTTGGGCCACGCCGCACCAGCGCACATCCTGCGCATAGCGCACCGCGGTGCCGTCGCGCATGCCCGCCGGATCGTAACCATAGGTGTTGCTGTCGCCAAAGCATAGAACGTTTTTCATCGTAAGCCCCTCGCTCAGTAAAAAACCGACGGAAGCAGCCTCTCCCGCCGGCTCGACCCATCTGTCAGCACGTACCGATTACAGGTACTTGCGCCAGTCGTCCTCGTCCTCATCATCCTCGGTAGCAGCTTGGATCTGCTCGGCGGCGCGAGCTGCCGCAGCGCGAGCGGCAACCTGGGCATAGGACTCCTCGTTGCGCTCGGGGAAGTTTGCCAGCACGTGCTCGAACTTGGCAAAATCCTCATCCCAGCGCGTAGAAGGCACGGCAAAGAAGACTTGCTTGACCTTAAAGTCGCCCGACGCGAGCTCCTTGCGGAAGAGCTCGGCCACGGCCTCTGCGTCAAAGCCGTTGTTGTCGCAGCCCCAAGCGCCCAGCACGAGCTTCTCGCGACCTAGCTCGTCGCAGATGGCAAGCACAAAGCGAATGCGGTCGCGCAGGGCATCCAGCAGAGCATCGTCGCTCACGCGATACTCCTGGCGGGCGCGCTTAACGTTGGGCGCGGCGGCCACGATCACGTCGGCGTATGCATGCACGTGGTTGCGGTCGAAGCGCACCGCAGGCACCACCAGCGCACGGTTTCGGTAAAGCTCGCAGTTGATGTTGCGGCGACGGTTCTCGCCGTACCATTTGCGCTGCTTATCGAGAACGTTGTACAGATACGAATCGGCGCACAGCGTGGCCTCCTGGCCCAGATAACCCTGAATATAGCCACCGCCCGGATTGGTGAACGAGGCAAAGGCGAGCACGGCCATGTCGCAGAACTGCGCATAGCCACGACCGTTGTCCAAGATGGCCTGCGTGGTGGAGGCATCGAGCACGGTGACCTCGGGCAGAACCGGAGCGGGCTCCTCAGCAGGCGCGGACTCAGCTTCGGCGATTTCCTCGGCAGGCTCCTCGACGGGCTCGAGCGCTGCCTCGACCTCGGCAGCCTCCGCGCCCTCGACGTCCTCGGCAACCTGTTCTTCGGTGGCCACAGCACTCTGAACCTTGGCCTTCATCGCCGAGACAAAGCCGGCAGGCATACCGTCAAACTCGCGAACACCGGCAAGCGAACGCTCGATATCCTTGGCGCACGCTTCGGACACAGTTGCCACGTGACGCTCGGCGGCCTTGACACGGGCCTCGCGCTTGGGATTGGGCTGACCCGCTCGGTTGGACCTGCGGTTACGGTTCCTGTTGTCGACGTCTGCCATAAGTGGTCACCTTTCTCGGTCTCTGCCGCTATCGGCTTTTCCCATCCATGATACCCCGCCGCGTACAAAAAAGACGGCCCCGAAGGACCGCCTTTCGCATCGATTTGCACGCACGGCAAGCACCGCCGCAATTCGCCACTAGTCGCGACGGCCGAGGATGTTCAGAATGCGCAGGAACACGTTGATAATATCCACGAACAGGTTAGAGGCCATAAGCACGGCGTTGGGCAGCGTAGGCGGCACCGTCGTGGCAACATAGGTGTCGTAGCCAATAAAGCCGGCGAACACCACGATCACGATCAGGTCGGTGATGGTCTGTGAGACGCCCATGAACATCAGCACGATCTCAACCAGAATAGTAGCGAGCAGAATGCCAAAACCGATGCCATATACGCGCTGGAAAAACTTGGGGAACGTCACGCCCAAGGCGCCAAAGACAAAGGTGATGGCGGCCGTGGCGATAAAGGCAGTGTTGATGGTGGGCAGGTCGTAGTTGGCAAGGCCAAACGACGCGGTCAGGCCAAAGGTGCTCGCAAAGATTACGTAGCCCACAAGGGACAGGCCCACGGACTGCTTGCTGGCGGCGGCCGACATCATGACCATGCCGACGATGGTCAAAATAAATGAGCCAAAGACCAGCGGCAAAGCGGCGCCGCTCATCATCATGCGCGCAAACGACATGGTGCTCGTAAAGTAAGCACCGACGCCCATGGCGCAAAAGCCCAAAAAGATCAGGGCAGACATGACAAGGTTGTACGCGCGCGGCGACATCTCCTTGGCGCGGCTTGCGCCGCTCTCGACGGGGCCGTTCTGATAGCCCTGGATATCGTTCATAGGTTCGTCCTTTCAAAAAGTGCCGTGAAAGACGGCGCAGCAGGTGACAAGATTCCTGTCATTGTACCCGAATGCCGTACGTCCTTACCCACGGCGCTCGCCCTCGAGCGTACGGTCGAATGCCCACACCCACCAACGCATCAGATGGGCCTGCGAACCATCTGGTCGTTCGCGCGTCTGGTCCTCCAGATACAACTCGGTCGCGTGCCCGCCAAAACGCACCTTATAGGTTGCCGTACGGATGCCGTGAACCGTCAGGCCAAACCCAGTGGTCGAGACAATCTCGTCAATCGTAAAGCAACGACCGTCGACCCAGCAGACGGTGACCGGCACGACCTGTCCGCCCGCGAGGATGCGAGCCACGACGTCCACATACTGCTTGTGCACGCGCCGAGTTTTGCCATCTGTCTGTCGATATTCCATGCCTCCTATTATCGAACGCATGTTTGCATGTTGTAAAGCGAACAGACTGTGGTTTTGGAGTGTCGTAGTAATCGCACGTGTCCGCATGGCGTGTTAGCAAAAAGAACACCCGCGGTCAACAGGGCTAATATTCAATTTTAGTGCCAAAAAGTTCACTTCTCCCATCAGAACTCGGTAAAGAGACCCGCAGGAGGTGATACGATTTATCATGTTTTTGTAACGTGTCTGCAAACTTCGAGAAAGCCCATATATGGACGTAACGTTCTCAACCTTCCTCGGCCAAATTGTGTCGAACCCAGTCCTTGCCGTCACCGTGATCCTCGCGTTGGGCGCCATCTTCGTCAATGGATGGACCGACGCGCCCAACGCCATCGCGACCTGCGTCACTACGCGTTGCATGCCCGCCCGCGCCGCCATTCTCATGAGCGCCGCATTCAACTTCCTCGGCGTGCTCATCATGACGCACTTTAACGCGAGCGTCGCCAACACCATCTCACATATCGTCGACTTTGGCGGAAACAGCACCATGGCGCTCGCCTGCCTATGCGCGGCGCTGTTCTCCATCGTCGTCTACGGCGCCACAGCGTCGCGTTTTGGCATCCCCACCTCGCAAAGCCACAGCCTTATCGCCGGCCTGACCGGTGCCGCCATCGCCCTCGGCGGTGCGAGCAGCGTCAACGTCCACGAGTGGATGAAGGTCATCTACGGCCTAGCACTCTCCATCGGCCTGGGCTTTGTCATGGGCTGGGTCCTGTGCAAGCTCGTCTCGATCCTTTTCGCCGCCGCCAACAGGCGACGTGCCAATGTCTTCTTTAAATACGCTCAGATCGCGAGCGCTGCGGCCATGAGCTTTATGCACGGCGCGCAGGATGGACAGAAGTTCATCGGCGTGCTCTTTTTAGGCGTGGCCTTTGCCAGCGGCCAGACGAGCGTCGGCGATGCAGGCATCCCCATCTGGATTATGCTGCTGTGCTCGGCCACCATGGGTATCGGCACCAGCGTGGGCGGCGAGCGCATCATCAAGTCCGTCGGCCAGAGCATGGTTAAGCTCGAGAAGTATCAGGGCTTCTCCGCCGACCTCGCGGGCGCCGCGAACCTGCTACTTGCCACCCTTACCGGCATCCCCGTGTCCTCCACGCACATCAAAACCTGCGCCATTATGGGTGTCGGTGCCGTCAAGCGCCTTTCGGCCATCAACTTCGGCGTCGTCAAGGACATGATGTTCACCTGGTTCTTCACCTTCCCCGCCTGCGGACTCATCAGCTTTGTCATGGCCAAGCTGTTCATGATGTTCCTCTAGTCAAACCGAACGTCCATCTGGACCGCAACACTTCGCCCACCCGTCTTCGCCTCGAAAGGACCCACCCATGGCAAAGAAACCCGATTCGTTCTACTTTGACAACTACGTCGCCTGCGCCGACCTTGCTGTCCAGGCCGCAGAGTTGCTCATCAAGATTTTTGAGAACTTTGATCCCGCGCAGATCCACGACATGCTCGAGGAGATGCATGCGATTGAGCATGCGGCAGACAAGAAGCACCACGAGCTCGAAGACGCCCTGCTCACCGCCTTTATCACCCCGCTCGAGCGCGAGGATCTGGATCTGATGAGCTGCGCGCTCGACACCGTGCTCGACCGTATTGAGGGCGTCGTGCAGCGCGTCTACTTCACCAACATTCAGAGCATCCATCCCGACGCCATCGTCATCGCCCACAAGGTGACTGACGCCTGCCGTGCCATGAAAGACCTGATGGTCGAGCTTCCCAACTACCGCAAGTCCAAAACGCTGCGCGAGCTGGTCATCCAGATCAACACCATCGAGTCCGAGGCCGACGAGCTCTACATCAACGCCATGCGCAACCTGCACGTTAACGGCAAGGATCCGCTCGAGGTCATCGCTTGGCGTGACGTCTACGCCTTCCTGGAGTACTGCGCCGACTGCTGCGAGAATGTGGCCGATGTTGTGGATTCGATTGTCATGAAGAACAGTTAATTGGGGGTACGTATCCCACCGGTCGCGGGCCCGATCACTAATACCTTTTTCACTCCGGCTGCAAGCAGAGTCGTTCAAAAGGTATTAGTGGTCGGGCCCGCTCCCTTACGTACCACCATTGGGAACTTTGGCTGAGGGGTTGAGCGTGGTGGGGCCTTCGCTGTGATGGCCCTTGATTGCTCGGGGTTTTACTTTGGTATTCGATGAGCGATTGGCTGATTGCCGCTTTGGGTACTCTTTGGGTTACTTTGGGTTTGTTTGATTTTTAATTGTTGGAGGGCTTGTATGTCTTATTTGGATCTGGCTCGGGGTCGGTATTCTTGTCGTGAGTTTGAAGATCGGGCTGTGGAGCAGGCTGTGGTGGATGCCATTGTTGAGGCTGGGCGGATTGCTCCTTCTGCTTGTAATAATCATCCTTCTCGTGTGATGGTGCTGGATACGCCTGAGCTTCTGGAGAAGGCTGCTGCTTGTCAGCCTCGGTTTGCTCGTGATGGATCTATCTTTGGCGCTCCGCTCATCTTCCTTATTTGTAGCGTTACCGAAGACGCTTGGGTGCGCCCGTATGACCAGATAAATTCCAGTGAAATCGATACGTCCATAGTGTGCGATCAGATGATGATGGAGGCCACCGAGCAGGGCCTGGGAACGTGTTGGGTATGCCATTTTAAGCCCGAGGTGGCACAGGAGCAGTTCAACCTGCCCGAGGGCGTCTATCCCTATCACATGCTCGTCTGCGGATATCCTGCCGACCACATCGCCGATTCCGAGCATCGCGAGGCCCGTACCATTCCCCTCTCCGACTTCCTCCTCAAGTAGATTTTGGGACATGCCCTAAAACCTATCCTTGACCGCTCACCGGTTCGCCGAGTTCTGCGCCACTATGTGCAGGGCTCGGTTTTTTATGTTGCGCGCCCCGGTACAGTCATAAAAAAGGACCCGCAAGCTGCGGGTCCTTTCTAGGCACTAAATTGTAGGCCGAATGTTAGTCCAGGTCGTCGGCAGCGAAGTTGTCGATCGGGGCGAAGGGATCGGCCACGGGGACAACCGGGTCAGCGACGGGCAGCGGCTCGGCGGGAACAGTCACCGCAGGAGAAGCGGCAGAACCGACCGGCGTAGAGGCCATCAGATCGGCCGGGAAGGAGTTCTGGGCATCGTCCATAAAGTGCTGGATGAGCTTGAGATACTCGGCCTTGAACTCCTCACGGGAAGCTTTGAGACGATCGATCTCCTCGAGCTCGGCCTGCTTTTCGGTCAGAGCCTGGCGGATAACCTCGCGGGCCTTGGCGTCAGCCTCGTTGCGGATACGCTCAGCGTTCTCGTTAGCATCGTTGACGATGGTCTCAGCGGTCTGCTGGGCAGCGATCAGGGCGGCGGAAATCTGGCGCTCCTGAGCGGAGAAGTCAGGGGCGGGAGCAGCCACGGGGGCGGCAGGAACGGCCTGGTCGGCGGTATCCTGAGCCTGGGCAAGCTGAGCCTGTGCATCGGCAAGCTGCTGCTCGGTAGCAGTCAGACGACCCTTAAGGTCAACGATCTTAGCGAGCATAGCGTCAACCTCGGAGGACAGCGTCTCCAAGAAGACGTCGACCTCGGCAGGATCGTAGCCACGCTTGGCCTCAGAGAAAGTCTGAGCCTGGATGTCTGCAGGGGTAATAGCCATAACAAGTCTCCTTTTTCATCGCCTCGGCGCTACACGCCCGACGTAAGTTACTAAGTCAGTTCTACACGAGTATACCTATAAGAAGCTGCAGAACCAGCCTCTGCACCAACTGCAACGCAATAATCGCAACGACCGGCGAAAAATCGATACCGCCCATCGGCGGGATGAAACGACGGAACAGGTTGAGCCACGGACCGCACACGCTATCAAGCACCGCGGCAATATCCTGAAGCAAACCACCCTGCTTCATGGGAATCCACGTCATAAAGCAGTAGACGACAATGAGCGTGGAATAGAAGTTGAACAGCGTGTTGACCAGCTGGACGATAGTGTAGATGTTGATGGGAATCTCCTCGTCTTGTCTTTACTTAAGGTAGCCGTCGGCACGAAGCTTCTTGAGATCGGAATCTTTGACCTCGCAACCGGCGGGCAGCACCATGAACACGCGGTCGCCCACCTCCTTGACCGTGGCACCCAGACCGCAGGCAAAGCCGTAAGAGAAGTCCAAGACGCGCTTGGCAACTTCGGTGCGTACGCCCACAAAAATCAGTGCGACAGGCTGCTTGGTGCGAACGCGGCGCACCACGGTCTCCACGTCGTCATAGCTCTCGGGGCGCAGGACATAGGCCGGCAGCTGCGGCGTGGCGTTGATGATATTGCTCGCATAGGCCGAGGCATCGCTCGGTGCAGGCGCGGGTGCAGCGGCGGCACGGGCGCGGGTATTCTCGGCGTAGCTCGACGGCGTGTCATAGGCACCAGGACGATAACCGCTCGCAACACTGTCCTGCGAGCGCGAAGGCGGGTTATACGTCGTGGCATGGCGGGAGTCATCGCCGACCAGCTGACCGGAGCGCGTATACACGGCAACCGACTCAGCTTCACCGCGGCGCGTCTGGCCAAGCAGGCCGTTGCTCGGCTCGTCTTGGGTGTAGAAGCCCTCGCCCGAAGCACCACTGTAGCCGTTGTTCTGATAGCCATCGTCGTAGCCGTCATCGTAGCCGTAGTCGTCGTCCTGGCCATAACCCTGGTCGTAACCCTGCTGGCCGCCCAGGTGCATCTTATTTTTAATCTCGTCAAGGAAGCCCATGGTTGTGTCCTCTCGCGGTTTAGTGCAGGCGCCCCGATAATCAGTGCGCACTTCAGAGCCTTATTTTACTGCAAACTCCGGGCTAAATACTACCCTGCCCAGGCGAACGAGCGTAGAGCCCTCCTCAAGGGCAGACTCAAAGTCCTCGCTCATACCGCAGGAAAGCTCAGGCAGGTTCAAATCGGGATGCGCCGCCTCCAGCTCATCCCTCAGCTCACGAAGCCCCGCAAAGGTGCGGCGTGCCACATCCTTATTCCCCCGGGGCGCCATAGTCATAAGCCCCTGTACGCAAATTCCCTCAAGTTCTGCAAGCTCACCCGCGGCGGCGCGAATCTCATCGGGTGAAAAGCCTCCCTTCGACTCCTCACCACTCACATTGACCTCAATGAGCACACGCTGGGGGCCGACGAGCTCGCCTGCCTCAATCTTGCGAACAGCACGGCTCGAGATCGCCTGCGCCAGATGCAGCGAACCCACCGAGTGAATCAGCTCGGCTGAGCCCAGCACCGCATTGATCTTATTGGTCTGCAGGTTGCCGATCATATCGAAGCGCACCTCGGGCAGCTCCGGATGCTCCGCCAGACCCGTGAGCTTGCGAACCAGCTCCTGCGGGCGGTTCTCGGCAAAATGGCGATACCCCGCCTGGATGGCGGCAACGGTCTCATCGACACCAACGGTCTTGGACACGGCAATGAGGCTCGCGGCGTCGTGGGGACGGCCCGCGCGATCGAGCGCCGTATAAAAACGTTCCAGAATCTGCTCGCGGCGAGCGCGCATCAAGTCCAAATAGTTATCCATTGCCAATCGCCTCCGCTGACAGCCAAACAAGTAGTCCCATGCTAACGCAAGAGCGCGGCCCCGCATGTGCAAGGCCGCGCTCACTTAGGTATTTACAATCTTTCGACGAACGGGGTTACTTACTCCTCGTCGTCCTCGCCATCGTCCTCATCCTCAAGATGATCGAGCAGGTAGCGAAGACCCTCGCTGACCTCGTTAACGGGCACCTTGGCAACGTAGCGTGCATCGACGGCGGGCCTAATGATAACACCCTCGCCCGAAGGCACGCGCATGCTCTCGAGCTCATCCTCATCAGTGCAGGCGATATCACCGGCAGTCATACGCTGTCCGGTCAACAGGAAGGTCAGACGGCAGGCGGCATCGATGGAAATCGAGGCGATGCGATCGAGATAGCGCGATACCATGATGGCGCGGCGCAGGTCGTCATAGTTGCTGTCGTCGTCCATAAAATCGCCCGTGTCCATGCGGTTAAAGGTGCGGAAGAACTTCTCGTAGGCGGCGTGCACTGGCTCGTCCTCGACGGCCAAGTTGCAGATGATGGACATGTCGTTGGTGACGAGCGCAGAAAGCGAAGAGCCCAGCACCTGGTAGACGGCCTCAGCCTCGGCCTCGACCGTGCCGACAAGCTCCTTGGGCAGCGAGATGTCGGCCTTGATCATATGACGCGTGGCGCGGCAAATCTGGCGAACCTTATCGGTCATGCGCTGCAGGTTAAAGTCGACGTAGATGATCGTCTGCAACAAGCGGAAGTCGGAGGCGACCGGTGACTGCGTGGCAATCAGGTTGTAGCAGACGGCCTCCAGGTTGGCGCAGCGTGCGTCAATCGAAAGCGTGCGCTTCTTGGTCTTGGTGGCGAGCTTGCGGTCGTCGGTCACATAGGCCTTCACGGCATCGTGGAGGGCCAGATCGACGGCCTCGTAGATGCTCAGCATCTCGTGACGGGCCTCGATGAGCTGACGGGAAAACAGTTTGCGCATGGTTCACTCCAATCAGTTGGGTGCGGTCATGCCGCCCGCACAGTGAATACGCACCGGACCAGATCCGATCGGCTTGGGACTAGTCGCACCGATCAGCCAAAGCGGCCGGTGATATAGTCTTCCGTCCGCGAGTCCACCGGGCTGGTGAAGATCGCGTCGGTTTGACCATACTCGATGAGCGTAGCGGGCTCGCCGGCAACTTCCTGCAAGAAGAATGCGGTGTAGTCGCTAATGCGAGCTGCCTGCTGCATTGAATGCGTGACGATGATGATCGTCATCTCGGGCGCCAGCTCGGCCATCAGATCCTCGACCTTAGAGACGGACGTGGGGTCGATGGCGGAGCAGGGCTCGTCCATCAGAAGGACATCGGGTTGCACCGCAAGCACGCGCGCGATGCACAGACGCTGCTGCTGACCGCCCGAGAGCGCCAAACCATCCTTGTTGAGCTGATTGGATACCTCTTTCCAGAGGTTGGCGCGCTTGAGCGATTCTTCCACGATGTCATCGAGGTCACTTTTGCTAGTCACGCCCTGCAGACGAGGGCCAAAGGCGACATTCTCGTAGATGGATTTGGGAAACGGATTGGGCTGCTGAAAGATCATGCCCACGCGGCGACGGAGGTCGACCGGGTCGACACCCTCGGCATAGATATCGTTGCCGTCGAGCGTCATGGTGCCCTCGACGCGCGTACCCTCGATCAGGTCATTCATGCGGTTGATGCAGCGCAAAAACGTCGACTTGCCGCAGCCCGAAGGGCCAATGAAGGAGGTGATGGCGTTTTTGGCGATGTTGAGGTCAAGCCCCGTCAGCGCATGAAAGTCACCGTACCAAAAGTTGAAATCCTTGGCCGTAATGGCCGCTTGCTCCAACGCGGGAGCGGACTGATAAACGGACATGGGACTCCTTAACTAGCGACGCTTACGCGACAGGAAGCGCGCAAACAGGTTGAAGGCCAAAATGATCACCATCAGCAAGAGCGCAGTGCCGTAGGCTGCGTTCATGTTGATGCCGTCGTTGGCAAGCAGGTACAGGTGAACCGTCATGGGGCGGCCGGAATCGAGCGGCGAAATAGGCAGGTTGATGGCCTGGCCCATGGTGTAGAGCACCACCGCGGTCTCGCCAATGGCACGGCCGATGGCGAGGACGATGCCCGTGGCAATACGGCCAAAGGCAGAAGGAAGCACGATCTTGGAGACAACCTGCCACTTGGTGGCGCCCAGGCCGTACGCGCCCCAACGGATATAGCGCGGAACGGCGCGAATGGCCTCTTCGGTGGTGCGCATGACGATGGGGAGCATCAAGAGCGCGAGTGCCAGAGCGGCAGAGACCATCGAAAGGCCCAGGCCCATAGCCTCGACAAACAAGGCGTAGCCAAACAGGCCCATAACGATGGAGGGCACCGAGGCCAAAGCGTCAGCAGCGTAGCGAATGAGCTCGACGACCTTGCCCTGCTTGGCGTACTCGGCCAGATAGACGGCTGCCAGCACAGCGATCGGCGTGCAGATAAGCATGGCGAGCGCCGTCACGTAGACGGTCGAGACGATCGTGGGCCAAATACCGCCCTCGGCGTTGACGCCCTGGGGCCAACCGAAGATAAAGTCGAGCGAGATGTGTGGCAGGCCGTTGATGACCACGTAGGCGATGATAGCGACCAGCACCAGCGTGGTGATGTAGGCAGCGGCACGGAACACGCCAAGCATGATCTTGTTGGACAGGTCCTTGTTGATGCGGCCCTTCTTGCCGTGGGAAAGGGCACGCTTGATGCGCTCGCGCGACGAGGTCGTATCGACCGTCGTGTCAACGGAATCGGACATAGCCTACCCCCTCTTCTTCTTGGAAATCAGACGGACGATGCCCACCAGCGTGGCGGAGATGATAAACAGGACCACACCCATGCCGAACAGCGCCGAGCGGTGCAGACCCGAGGAATAGCTCATGTCGAGCGCAATCTGGCTCGTGAGCGTCGAGATGGGGCTCGCAATGCTGTCGGGAATAACCGGGGCGTTACCTACGACCATGAGCACGGCCATGGTCTCGCCGATGGCACGGCCCATACCCAGCACGATGGCATCAACAATACCCAGCTTCGCGGCAGGTAGCACGACCTTATAGATGGTCTGCCACTTGGTGGCGCCCATGGCATACGATGCCTCGCGAATGCCCATGGGAATGGAATTGAGAGCATCGATGGTGAGCGTGGTGATGGTAGGGACGATCATGATGGCGAGCACAAACCACGCCGTCAGCGCACCAAAACCAAGGCCGCCGGTCAGTTGTGCGATAAACGGGCGGATGATGATCATGCCAAAGAAGCCGTAGATGATAGAAGGGATGCCGGCCAGCAGGTCGACGGCAGGGCTGATGAGCTTGCGCACGCGCTTGCTGGCAATCTCGACCAGGTAAACGGCCGTACCCACGCCCAGCGGCACGCCCATGGCGAGCGCACCGACGGTCACCAGACCCGAGCCGGCAAGCAGCGACAAGATGCCGTAGTGGCCCTCAGAGGGCGCCCACGTAAAGCTAAAGAAATCCGCCAGACCGATGTCGGTAAAGACGGGCAGCGCCGAGTACGTGGTAAAGACAAAAATCAAGATGACGGTAACGACCGCCAAGAACGCGCAGGCAAAGAAGATCCACTTCAGCGCCTTCTCCTTGATATAGGTACTGCGCGATACGAGCGCCAGCTCGCGCTTCTTGGGCGCCTGAGCATTCTGCTCAGTCTGGGAGTTTTCCTGTGCTTCCATGCTACTCACTCCCCTTCTCGTCGTTGGTGACGGGAATAAAGCCCGCCTCGCGAATCTGCTTGTCCATCTTTTCGGACGTCACGTAGTCGATGTAATCCTGCGCCCGCTGCGAGGGCACACCCTTCACAAAGAAGTAAAGGTCGCGCGAGATAGGATAGCCGCCGTTCGCGACCGTCTTCTCGGACGCCTCAACATGATTGACCGAGACGGCCTTGACCGAGGTCTTGGCGTTGAGGCTATCGACGAAGCCCAGCGAAATGTAGCCAATGGCACCGCGCGAACGAGATACCACGTCGCGCACCTGGCCCGTGCCCGAAAGAACGGCCGAGCGGCGATCGAACGGGGTGCCGTCCATCACGATGGTGCGAAAGGCCTCACGCGTGCCGGACGCCTCATCTCGGTTGATGACCTGAATCCTCAGGTCCTCGCCACCGACTTCTTTCCAGTTGGTGATCTTGCCGGCGTAGATATCGCGGAGCTGCTCGGTCGAGAGGTTATCGACGGGGTTATCGTCGTTCACGATGACCGCGATACCGTCGTGGGCAATGACGATGGGAGTCAGGCTCAGATCCTGTTCGTCGGCATTGAGTCCACGGGAGGAGCTGGCGATATCGGCCGTGCCGGCGCTGACGGCCTCGATGCCAGCGGAAGAACCCAAACCGGAAACGAGCACGTCGATGCCGGTCTCCTCCTTAAAGCCCTCGGCCGCAATCTCGGCGATAGGAAGGCAGGTCGTGGAGCCGGCGACGGTAATGGAAGAGGTAGAAGATCCCGAAGAACAGGCGCACAGCGTAAGCGTAAGCACAGCGGCGCTCAGGACCGATACGATCTTTCTCATAGCATCACGCCGATCGCAGCATGGCGCCCACAAGTGCCGTCCTCGTTACGGTAGGAATAAAAGCGGTCGTTCTGACGCACGGTCGAAAGCTGGGTATCCACGATATTATCCGTGTCGACACCGACATCTACCAGCGCCTCGCGAATGGCAGCGGAAAGATCGAGCATGCGAGAGGTACTCGCATCGATGCACGAGAACTCGGCGGCAAAGCGATCCATGAGTTCCTGGGATACCTCATATTCGTCACCCAAGATATGGGGGCCGATATAGGCGGAAACGTCGCTCGCATCGCAGCCGGCAGCATCGCAAAGCGCCTGGCACGCCTTGGCAGAAATACGTGCAATCGTGCCCTTCCAACCGGAGTGCACCACGGCAAATCCGCCAGGGGCCACCAGCACCACGGGAACGCAGTCGGCAAAGCAGAGCAGCACGGGCACGTTACGCGCCGTACAGACGATGGCATCGCAGCCCTCGGCAATCTGCTCGCGGACGTCCTCAAGGTCATCGGCGCCGTTCGAGGCCACCGCAACGATATGGTCACCATGGACCTGATTGGGAATGAGCAGGTTGTGCTCGCACTCGGCGGCACCCATAGCCTCGAGCGCGCGACGACGATTTTCTTGAACAGCAAAGGGGTCATCGCCAACATGCGAGCCCAAGTTGAGTGAGGAGTACGCATCTTCGGAAACGCCACCGGCGCGCTCGGTGAAGGCAAAGCGAACATCGGATGTCGCGCCCTCCACCAACGTAACTCCATCATGGTCGACACGCGAAACTTTGTCCGCACGTGCTGCCATACTAAAGCCTCCTAATAACACAAGTACCGCGGCATCGCCGCTACAGCCCGCGTTTATACGGCTGTCATACTTCTCTAAAAGGATACCTGCTGCGCTGGAGGCAATCGTAAAGGGAACGTAAGGAGATTGGAGGTTCTAGTTTACAAAGTCGAAATAAAAAGGGCGCGTCCATACGGACACGCCCCTGTGCACAACAATGCAAAGAACGACTTAGAAGCTACCGCGCTTCAGGAAATCGGGAAGCTCGAACTGATCGTTGCCGAAGTTAGGAAGCTCGGTGCCACCGACGTTGCGGGTCGGAGCGGCCTGAGCCGGGCTGGTGGCCGGAGCGGTGCGCTGCGGCTCAGCGGAGGCAGCGGCCTTGCTCTGAGACTGCTGAGCGGCAAAGAGCTCGTCCTGACGGTTGACGTTGGAGTCGGAGAAGCCCGTAGCGATGACGGTGATACGCACTTGATCGCCCAGGGACTCGTCGACAACGGTACCGAAGATGATGTTGGCCTCGGGGTCGACGGCGTTGGCGACAACGTCGGCGGCGTCGCTGATCTCCTGGATGCCCAGGTCCTTGGAACCGGCGATGGAGAGCAGCACGCGCGTGGCGCCATCGATGGAGCTCTCGAGCAGCGGGCTGGAGATGGCCTGCTGGGCTGCGTCGACGGCACGGGTATCCCCAGAAGAGGTACCGATACCCATCATGGCGGTACCGGCCTGCTTCATGATGGTCTTAACATCGGCGAAGTCCAGGTTGATGATACCGGGGACGGTGATGAGGTCGGTGATGCCCTGGGTGCCCTGGGAAAGGACGCCATCGGCAATCGCGAAGGCCTCGAGCATGGTGGTCTTCTTCTCGGCGATGTCGAGCAGCTTATCGTTAGGGATGACAATCATGGTGTCGACGCAATCGGAGAGGGTCTTAATGCCCTCCTCGGCGCTCTTCTTGCGCTTGCGGCCCTCGAAGGTGAAGGGCTTGGTCACGACGGCGACGGTCAGCGCACCGACCTCGTTCATCGCGATATCGGCAACGATGGGAGCAGCGCCGGTACCGGTGCCACCGCCCTCGCCGCAGGTAATGAACACCATGTCGGCGCCAGCGAGCGCCTCGGCAATGTCGTCGCGGGACTCATCGGCAGCCTTGCGGCCAACCTCGGGGTTGGCGCCGGCGCCCAGGCCGCGGGTAAGGTCGGTGCCGATGTGCACCTTGATATCGGCATCAGAGATCGCGAGCGCCTGAGCATCGGTGTTGATGGCAACAAACTCGACGCCGCGGATGCCCTCTTCGATCATTCGATTGACCGCGTTGGTACCGCCGCCGCCGACGCCGACCACCTTAATGACGGCAAGGTAGTTGTTGATCTCTGTCTCGTGCATGTCGGTCCTCCGAACAAAGGTTATAGCCATAGCATGGGTCGACCCCTGCGCACATTAACCTTCAGGTTGAAAGTAAATGCAAAGGTAAACCGTATTATGGTTGCACATTATGAACGTATCAGTCAAATAATTGACCGTGAAAACCAAACAAACCAGATAAACGGCGTGGTATGGCCCCTCAACAAAGCATCAACCAGCGCTACGAGGTCGGAGCATTCCTAAATGTGTAGTTACCCGGAGAGCGCACATTGATATACGTTACGCCCTCTACCTGCGAAAGCAACTTGGTGACTACGCGTTCCTTCTTGACGATATCGTCCGAATCGCCCAGCGACACCTCAATGCCGTTATTGAGGTTTGCCGAGATGGCTTCGACCGAAGGCGTGGAAATATCCTTGACTTGTCCCAAGAACTCGCTCGAAAAACCACGCACATAATCCAAGCCAGCCTTAACGGCCTTGGAGCTCACCGCCTGGCCGGAAACCGGAGCGACATCCGCCGAGACATCAGTCAACAACACCGCGCCATAGTGCTTAGCGAGCGCCAGCGCGGCATCAATGCCGGTCAGGGTATTTGAGCCCTGCCCCGTCGTGATGACGTTGCCCTGGTCATCCACTTCGACCGACGTCGACAGCGGGGCGATCCAGGTGTCATCATCCCCGATGGCCCAGGCAAGGTCATCGGAGCTGATATAGGCAATTGCGATGACCTTGCGCTCCATCGGCGTAATGATGAGCGTATGCGGGAACTGACGCTGGACATCTACGCCCGAGACCCACGGGTTCTGCTTGAGGTCCTCGGTAATCTGGTCGGGATCGACGTTAAAAAGCGACGTTCCCTCGGGCAAATCGATCAGCTGGATAGCATCGTGCTTCGTCACATGCTCGCTGCCTTGAATCTGAATATCAGTGGCGGTAAACAATCCAGAGTTAATCACCACGATGGCAACGACGACGAGCACGGCCAAGACGGCCAGAACGCCGCCAACGATTTTGCCTTTGCCTGTAACGACAGAAGCGGCGTCTGATGTTTTATTTACCATCGCCCCAAGTGAAGACAACGGGTTGACGCTTTTTTTACCCGAAGGCTTCTTGGCGGTAGCCGGCACCGATGTCAGCGAGCGCGGTTTCGATGCGCCCAGCGTGCGACCTGGACGCGGCGCTTTAGTTCCCGTCGAGGGCTTAGGAGTTGCCATGGGACGGGCAGGTTTGGCGCCCATAACAGGCTTTGACGTCACCGAGGGACGCGAGGACTTTTTTGCGGCCGGACGATTACCGAGCGGCGAGCCGACGACCGGACGACTGGTCTGTCGAGCATGCCCGACAGACTTAGAATGCGCGACGGTATTGCGTTGAGGTTTGGCAGGCGCGCCGGAACGCCCTCCGGCGCGGCGGAAGGTTGGTTTCGATGCTCTAGAAGCCGAGGAATTTAACTTCCGGTCTGAGCTCGATGCCATACGCCTCCCTCACCTTTCCGTGCACATGCCTGATAACCGCGGCCACGTCATCGGCCGAGGCGGTTCCGTTATTAACGATAAAATTAGCGTGTACGGGCGAAACTTCCGCACCGCCAACCGAAAAACCCTTTAATCCACAATCCTCAATCAACTTGCCCACGCTTGCGTCGGGCGGGTTGCGAAAGACCGATCCGCAGGATGCACGGCCCATGGGCTGCGTGCGCTTGCGGCGCGTCAGGTACCGCTCCATACGCTCGCGAATGTCGGCTTTGGACGCGGGTTTGAGCTTGAGCACGCACTCGAGAATAATCTCGTTACGCGGCAAGCTGCACTCGCGATACCCCCAAGCGATCTCGGACCCTGCATAGTGCTTAATACCGGACGCCGGATCAAACGTGACCACGTCCTCGATAAGAGAGCCGATCCACTCGGTCCGCGTACCTGCGTTCATGGACACGGCGCCGCCGACCGAACCGGGAATACCGACCGCGAACTCAAGGCCCGAAAGCCCGCGCGACAAGGCGTCGTTGACCAAACGCGCGAACATCACGCCCGCACCAACGGTCAGCGTGCAGCCGTCCTCGGCAACAACCGTGCGCTGAAACTCACGTCCCAGCGAAATAACGGCGCCGCGATAACCGGCATCGGCAACAAGCAGATTGGACCCCTTGCCGATAATCACCCACGGCACCTGCTCGCGGTCGAGCACCGCCACGGCGCGACGCAGGGCATGGTAGCTATGGCACGTCACAAAGAGGTCGGCCTTGCCACCGATACGATAGCTTGTATGGCGTGCAAGACGTTCGTCCTCGACCACGTCCGTGTCGATCATGCCCGAAAGCGCCATGACGGCGTTAAAGAGACCCATAGAGGTTAAGCGTCTTTCTTGGCAGTCAGATACTCGATGAACTCGGGGCCGACGGTCGTAACGTCGCCGGCACCCATGGTGAGCAGCAGGTCGCCCTCGCCCACGAGTTTCTCAAGCTCCTGGTTGAGCTCAAGACGGCTGGAGCAGTACACGACCTCCTTGCCGGGGTGCTTGGCGCGAACGGTATCTGCGAGCATCTTGGAGGTAACGCCCGGAATCGGCATCTCGCCGGCGGAGAACACATCGATCAGCAGCAGCTTATCGGCGTTGGCAAAGGCATCGGCAAAGTCATCGCACAGAGCCTGCAGGCGCGAATAGCGGTGCGGCTGGAACACGACGTCGACATGTTTGTAGCCCAGCGAAGAGGCAGCAGCGAGCGTCGCCTTGATCTCGGTGGGATGATGGCCGTAATCGTCAACCACCGTGATGCCGTCGATATCGCCCACGTGGGTAAAGCGACGGCGGACGCCCTCAAAACTCGAAAGTGCCTTAGCGGCGGCGTCGATATCGAGGCCAAGGACATGGGCGACGGTCAAGACGGCCGTGGCGTTGAGCATGTTGTGACGACCGGGGTTGCTCTTGATCTCGACAGCGTGCTCGGTGCCGTCCTCAAAGCGAACGATAAAGTCGCTCTGGATGCCCTTGACATCCGGATGTACGCAGACGATGTCGTTGTTCTCGGCAAAGCCATAGGAAAGCACATGACGGCCCGTCGACTTGGCGAGCTCGACCAGATGCGGGTCCTCGCCGCAAACAATGACGGTGCCGTCCTCGCCCACCAGACCCATAAACTTGGCAAAGGTGGCCTCGATCTCCTCGATGCCCGAGTAGTGATCGAGATGGTCGGCCTCGACGTTGGTCACGATGACCACGTTGGGGTTCAGGAACAGGAACGAGCTATCGGACTCGTCGGCCTCGGCGACAAAGTAGTCACCCGAGCCGTTCTTGCCGTTGGTGTCGTAGCCCTCGACGATGCCGCCGATCAAAAAGCTGGGGTCCAGACCCATGCGATCGAGCATCGTGGCGCACATCGAAGACGTCGTGGTCTTGCCGTGCGTGCCGGCAACGGCGACGGTGGTGTAGCCGTGGCCCAGAGCCGAGAGCATCTTGGCACGGGGCCACACGGGAATACCGAGCTCGCGGGCACGCACGAGCTCGGGGTTGGACTCGGGAATTGCAGTGGAGACCACGACCACGTCGGGCTTGACCTCGTCGATCGTCGCAGCCTCGTGGCCCACGTGGACCTTCACGCCGGCGCGGGTAAGCTGGCGAATATAGCGCGACGTCTTAAGGTCGGAGCCGGTAACGGTATAACCGCGCTCGTGCAGGACGAGGGCGATGCCGCTCATGCCGGCGCCACCGATACCGATAAAGTGGGCGCTCTTGAACTCGGGCGCGGAGGTTGCAGTCTGGGAATCAGCCATGTGCTCGTGTACTCCTTGCGTAAACACTGCCTGTAACCCGTTAACTGTACCGCACCTACCGCATCCGCGCGAGGGCGACCGGTGATATCCCGTCTAACTAACGCAATCCCTCTACCGCGTCGGCCAAAAGCGCGGCGGCACGGTCCTGGGCCAAGCCACGCGCCGCCTGACGCATGGCATCACGCGCCGCAGCGTCATCGATCAGGTGCAGAAGCTCGTCGGCAAAGGCAGGGGCATCGATATCGGCATCGGCGCAAAGCATGCCGGCACCGGCATCGACCAGGTAGCGCGCATTCGTGGTCTGGTGGTCGGCCGTGGCGTGCGGATACGGCACGAGTACCGAGGGCACGGCAAGCGCGGCGATCTCGGCCACGCTCGAGGCACCGGAACGCGAGAGCACCAAATCGGCCGCAGCCAGCATATCGCCCATGTTGTCGATGTAGGGCTGGACTCGATAGCGCTTCGCCTCCTCGGGCGTCAGCGCCAAAGCGCGCTCGGTCTCCTCAAAGCCGTCGGCACCCGTCGAATGCAAAATGTAGAGATTCTCGCGGGTCAGCAGCTCACTCTTGAGCGAGGCAACGCGCTCGTTGAGATGCTGGGCACCGAGCGAACCACCAAAGACGAGCAGAAGCGTCGCGTCCTCGGGCACACCGAGCGTCTTGCGACCGCGAGCGCGATCGCCCTCGATCACCGAACGACGCACAGGATTGCCCGTCATGAGCACATGGTCGGGGTCGCCCTCGCGCTCAAAGACCGCGCGGGCCGCAGGTACCGAAATGCACACGCGGGCGGCATGTGAGTTCATCATCTTATTGGCCAGACCCGGAACAGAGTTCTGCTCGTGCAGCAGATACGGAACGCCGGCGCCCTTGCACCAACCCAGCAGCGGGACCTCAACGTAAGCACCAAAGCCGATAGCGGCATCGGGCTTACCGACCTTCGAGAAGTGACGGGCAAGCGCGCGCTTCGCCTTGTTGACGCGCCACAGCGAGGTCAGCGCCGTCCAGGGACGGGAGCGATCGAAACCCGTGACCGTGATGGGCACAAAATCGAATCCGGCCTCGGGAACCAGACGACCCTCGAGCTTGCGCGATTGGCCCACGAACACAACGCGATGACCGCGGTCACGCAGCTCCTCGGCCAAGGCGAGCGCGGGGTTGATATGTCCTGCCGTGCCGCCAGCTGCAATAGCAACGGTCATCTTATCGGTCATGGTAATCCCTTCGTACACGCGGCCCCTGGTCATCGGTGCGCAAACGCGCCGACGGGTCCGAATTCAAATCGATTCGATTATATCCGCCGCCCGCACTGCGAGGACTGGGGCGCTGAGGACGACCTTGCGGCGCCGTTCGCTGACGCGGACGGGTTGCTGGCTCGGTCGCAGAGCCATCCAGGACGGTAAAACCGTTACGCGAAGATCGCTCACCGCGCACGTGGGGCACGCCGGCGGTACTCTCATCCATAACGGCAAAGCTCTCGCGACGACGGTCGTACTCATCGCGGCGGGCGCTCTCATACGAAACGCGCAGGATCAGACCGGCGAGCATAAGCGACACGATAATCGACGAGCCGCCGTAGCTAATAAACGGCAGAGGCTTGCCCGTCATGGGAAACACATTGAGAATGCCCAGCGCGTTGATCAAAAACTGCACCGCAAGGATGACCGCGGAACCCGATGCCATAAGTACTCCGCGACGGTCGGTCGCCTGCTCGGCAATGCGAAACGCCGAGTAGATCAGCATCGCGAACACCAAGAAGAACAGCACGGTTCCGATAAAGCCAACTTCCTCGCCGATGATAGCCAAGATGTAGTCGTTATGCGCCTCGGGCAAATACGAGTACTTCATGGTGGAGTTACCGATACCGCGACCGAACAGGCCGCCCGAGGCAAACGCCATAATGGCAAGTGTGGCCTGATAGCCATCACCATATTCGTCTGCCCAAGGATTCCAAGCAACCTCGACACGCGTCATACGATACGGCTCGGCGATAAGGGCGATCGCAATGACGGCGATGCCGGCAACGACCGTCCAAACGATATATTTGGGGTCCAATCCCGCAAACAACGCCATGCACATGAGGGTCAGCAAGATGATCAGAACGGTGCCAAAATCGGGCTGAACAAAGATCAGAAAGAGCGAAATGCCCAGGTAGACGCCCATGTTGCGAAGAAACTCGTTGATGTTGCCGCCGGGCGAAAAGATGCGGTCGAGCATGATGGCCGAATACGCGATGGCGAACGGCTTTAAAAACTCAGACGGCTGGAACTGAATACCGGCGATGTTGAGCCAGCGCGTGGCGCCACGACTGCCGCTACCCATAAAGAACACCAGAACCAGTAGCCCTATCATGCCCATGAGGAAGATCCTGAGCACGTCTTCCCCAAACCAACTGTCCGGCAAGATGCGCACGATGGCAACCATAGCCAGCACGCCAACTCCGGCAAACGCGGCTTGTCGAAACAGGAAAAACGTCGCCGAACCATTCTCGTGCAGTGCCTCGACCGAAGATGCCGAGTACACCATCAGCAAGCCGAAGCAAACCAAGCTAAACAGGCAAGCCATAAATATCAAACGGGGGCGCATGATGCGGGCGGGGACGCCGGCAATATAGCGCTCACCGAACGTCTGCCCGCCGCGTCCGGAACGCGGCGTGCTACGCAGCGAGGAAGCACGGTCCGAGTCGGGCCTCCTCATATCACTTCGGGGGCTCTCCTCTCTCACCGGCAACCCCTATTCCGTTTGCGATTTCGCTGCCGCGGCAAGCTGGGCCACGTAGTCCTTAAACACGCGGCCGCGCTCCTCGTAGCCCGAGAACTCGTCGAACGAAGAGCAGGCGGGCGAAAGCAGGATCACGTCGCCGCGGCTCGAGAGCGAGCGGGCAACGTCAACGGCATCGCGCAGATCATCGGCCTGGGCGATATCCACGTCACCATCGACATCGGCCTCGTCCATAGCGGCGGTAAAGCGCTCGCGCGCATCGCCAAAGCAAACGACCGAGCGCACGTTGTCCATAACGACGCGGGCAAAGTCCGCAAGCGGCGTACCCTTATCGTGACCGCCGAGCAGCAAGATCACGTCGTCATCGGGAAACGCCGTCAGGGCCTTTTCGACCGCATCGGTGTTCGTCGCCTTGGAATCGTTGACGTAGCGCACGCCATCGATCTCGCCGCAGGGTTCAACGCGGTGCTCCAGTGGCTGGAACGATGCCAAACCGCGGCAAATGCCCTCTGGATCGGCACCGACGGCCAGAGCAGCCGTGGCGGCGCATAAGGCATTGATGACATTGTGATGGCCCGAGATCTTGAGCTCGGACGTGGCGACAAGCTGGGTCTCGACGCCCTTCAGGCGCACGACCATCTTGCCGTCGCGCACAAAGGCGGCGTCTGCACCCTCGGGCTCGTCAAAGGCGACCTTGCAGATGCGGCGACCCGGTGTGTAGATGTACTCATCGAACTCATGGATGCCGGAATCCTCAACGTCGACAACCACGAGGTCATCGTCGACCATATTCTCGAACAACTTGATCTTGGCGAGCGCATAGTTCTTGTGGCTCTTGTGCCAGCCCAGGTGGTCGGGCGTGATGTTGAGCAGCACCGCCACGCGAGGATGAAGCTCAGCGGTCGTAGCAATCTGATAACTCGACAGCTCGGCCACAAACCACTCATTGTGTGCGCGGCCGTCGATCTCGTTCACCGGTGGCTCACCGATATTGCCGACGGCCACGCTGGCTTCACCGGCGGCCTTGAGCAGATAATCGGTCAGCGACGTGGTAGTTGTCTTGCCGTTGGTGCCCGTGATGGCGATCCAATTTTGGGGAGACAGGCGATAGGCAAACTCGGGCTCGCCCATAATCTGAGCGGCATGCTCACGCCCAGCCTTAAAGAAGGCCGAGAACTCCGAGATACCCGGGCATGTCACGCACACGTCATAGGCACCCTCGACCTGCTCGGTGCCGTAGACAAACGACGCGCCCTGCGCCTCGAGCGCACGTGTGGCGTCATTGGGCTCGGAGGTACCGCCGCCATACACGGTCGTGGTGCTCACGCGCTCGGGGTGAGCCAACGCCCAACGGGCGACATCGAGACCGGATTTACCCTGCCCCAAAACAAGCAGGCTAAAGACATCAGCAAGAGGCATGAAAGACCACTATCCCAACTGGAAGAACAAGGCGAGGCCAACGGCGCCAAAGGCCGCGGCGATAATCCAAAAACGGATAACGACCTTGGTCTCGGCCCAGCCCTTCTTTTCGAAATGATGATGAATGGGCGCCATAAGGAAGACGCGCTTGTGCGTAAAGTGGAAATAGACGACCTGGATCATGACCGACAGGGTCTCGACGATAAACAGACCGCCGATGATGAGGGAAACGACTTCGGTGTTGGTCATGATGGAGGTGCAGGCAAACGCGGCACCCAGTGCAAGCGAGCCGGTATCGCCCATAAAGATGCTCGCCGGGTAGCAGTTGAACCACAAAAAGCCCAGGCAGGCACCGGCGCACGCCGTGCAGAAGATGGACAGGTTCACGTCACCGTGCAAAAACGCCATGGCGGCCATGGCGAGCATGGCGATCATGGAAGTGCCGCCGGCAAGGCCGTCCAGACCATCGGTCAGGTTCACGGCATTGGAAAGACCGGCGATCATCAGCCAGCAAAATACAATGTAGAGCCACGGAAACGAAAGGCCGCAGATGGTGGTCGAAAGAACACCGAGGTCAATCGTCAGGCCGCCGGGAAAACGAATCTCGGGGGCGACGCCGCACCAATTGACGGCGAGCACGGTAAAGGTGACGCAGATGATGGTCAGACCGATCATCTTGGCGTGAGGCGTCAGGCCGAGCGAGCGACCATGCGTGACGGAGGTCAGATCGTCGATGAGACCCAGAACGCCGGTGGCCAGCGTTGCAAGCAGCACGAGCACAAGCTCGGTGGTGAGCTTGCCCATCAGCAGGCAGGTCAGCGAGATCGCGACAAGGATGATGACGCCGCCCATGGTAGGCGTACCCTGTTTAATCAAATGACGCTTGGGGCCGTCGGCTCGGACCTGTTGGCCGATACCCTCGACCTTCAGCAGCTTGATCCACCACGGCATAAGCAGCAACGCAATGGCGGCAGCGATGCCAAGTCCCAAAAAGGCCTGATACGTAGGATACGAGGGATTGCCGAACATGGGCTAGCACACACCTTCCACAAAGCGGTCGAGCTCAACAAAACGGGAACCCTTGACCAGTACAACATCATGATTTTCAAGCGCGCCGCCCATGCGGTCGAGCACCTGCTGATAATCGGAGAACACCTGGATGCGGTCCTCATCCATACCCATCATGCGTGCGGCATCGGCCATGAGCTGAGCCAGCTCGCCGCCGACGCACGCGAGCATGTCGAGCTTCTTGGCGGCGGCATAGGCGCCCACGAGCTCATGCATGCGGGGGGCCTCGTCGCCCATCTCGCCCATCTCGCCCAGGATCGCCATGCGCGAACCGTCACAGATGAGTGAGCACAGCAAATCGAGGCCGGCAGCCATAGACTCGGCACTGGCGTTATAGGAGTCGTCGATGATGCGTGCTCCGCTCTTGGCGCGCTTGATCTCCTGACGGTGACCGGTGATCGTAAGGCCCCTAAAGGCGGCATCGATCTGCTCGGGCGTCACGCCCAGACGATAGGCGACCGCGGCGGCCTTGACGGCATTGGGCACGGACTGCACACCGGGAATAGCCAACATGGTATCGACCGTGTCGCCCTGACCAAAGTCGAGCGTAAAGACCGGATGGCCCTCGTCGTCGACGCGAATGTCGCGTGCGCGGACCTCGTCGTCGTCCGAGACGCCGGCCAGCATCACGTCAATGCCCGCAGGCCGGGCGAACGTATCGCGAATGAACGGCGTAAAGTCGTCCTCGCCACCCAAAACCAGCAACGGCGAGAAGTCGCCGGCGGCGCACATGCCCTGGACAATCTCGGACTTGGCGCGGGCGATGTTCTCGCGGCTACCCAGGATACCGATGTGGGAGGTTCCGATCTTGCTCACGATGGCAAGATTAGGGTTGGCAGACTGGGACAGGCGCTCAATCTCATGAAAATGGTTCATGCCCATCTCGAGCACCAGAACCTCGGTATCGGCCGGAGCGGAAAGTACCGTGAGCGGCATGCCGATCAGGTTGTTGAAATTGCCCTTCGTGGCCCAGACGCGATAACGCTTGGCGAGCACGGCGGCGAGCACGTCCTTGGTCGTCGTCTTGCCAATCGAACCGGTAATGCCGACGACCAGGCAGCCAAGCTCCAAGCGATATACGTGCGCCAGGCGCAGCAAAAACTCCACGGGGTCGTCGGTCAGCAAGATGGCGCATCCCTTGTCCTGCGCCAGCGAAACCAGCTCGGCATCGGGCTCGCGCGTCATCACGACGGCACCGGCACCCGACTCGATGGCACGGGAGGCAAAATCATTGCCGTCGACCTTTTCGCCGGGGAAGGCGACAAAGATCGTCCCCTCCTCGACCTGACGCGAGTCGATAACGCACCCGCGGCATACCCGATCGACTTCTTCCGTCACGGTTCGGGCCCCCGTTGAGGCCGCGAGGTTGTTGACGGCGATCTCTATCATTGCAGCTCCCCTGTAAACCTAATAATGCTATCGGCGTATTGTATCCCAGTGCCATGCGCGCGTGGTGCAGGGCATGTGAACACCCTTCAGATCAAACGGCAGACCACGCTCAAGATTGTAACCCCCTACTTCGCGCGCGGGATTCCCAGCACGTCGAGTGCGTTGGCCATAATGGACTGGAATGGCACCGCGGCGGCATCCGAGCCGCTCGGTGTTCCATCGAGTGTGATATAGCACAGCACCTTGGGCGATTGTGCCGGCGCAAAGCCCATAAAGGACGACATGTAGTTCTCCTTGAGGTAACCGCCGTTCTCGTCAGCACGCTCGGCCGTACCGGTCTTGCCCGCCACGTCATATCCATCGACCGCACCGCCAACGCCCGTGCCTTCGGACACGACCGTCTGCATGCACGATGTCACCTGGGCGGCAGCGTCCTCCGAAATCGCACGCTCGCCTTCGCCCCAGTCCTTCTCATCGCCCTTGCTGGACTTATAGAAGTGCGGAGTCATCATCACGCCGCCGTTCGCGATGCCGCCCACGGCACGTGCGACCTCAATCGGCGAGACGGACAGCGCCTGGCCAAAGCTCATCGAGCCCAGCGTGGCGCCGTCGTACTGGTCGCGCTCCTTGACGATGCCCAGACTCTCACCCGGAAAATCGACACCGGAGCTATGGCCGATACCCCACTTGTCCACATAGGTGGCAAAATCATCGGCACCGATCTTGCGTCCCACCAGGACAAAGCCCACATTGGACGAACGGCGCATCATCTCGCGCACGTCCATGGTCATGGTGTAGTCGCGCTTGTCGGCGTCGGTAACGGTGTCATCGCCAACCTTAATGCTCGCCGGCACCTCAAACGACGTGCTCGAACGCACGGCGCCCAAGTCGAAGCCGGCACCGGCCACGAGCGTCTTAAAGACCGAGCCGGGCTCATAGGCATCGGTAACCAGGCGCAAGTTCATGTCCTCGGTCTTGGCGTTTTCCAGATCGGTCTGGTCATATGTCGGATACGAGCATGCCGCCAGAATCTCGCCCGTCGTGGGATCGGTGACCAGGGCCGAGCCATTCTTGGCCTTGGTCTTTTCGACCGCCTCGGCCAGGGCGTCCTCGGCCGCACGCTGGATATTGACATCGAGCGTCGTCACGATGTCCACGCCGTCAACCGCCGCCACCTTTTTATAGGCGCCGCCCGCGATATAGCTACCGTCCCTCGCCCGCTCGCGCACCAGCGAACCGTTGGTTCCGGTCAAAAGCTTGTTGTACTGTTTTTCGAGGCCCGTCAGGCCGTCGTTGTCCACGTTTACCACGCCAAGCACCTGCGATGCCAGGTTGCCGTAGGGGTACACGCGCTTCATGGCCTGCTCAAAGAGCACGCCTGGCAGGTTCTTCTTCTCCAGCGCCGCGACATCGTCCTCGTCCACCTGGCGTTTGATATACACCCAGGTGCCATCCGACTCAACGAGCTCGCGACAGGTCTTTTTATCGATTCCCGTAGCTTTGACCAGCGCTGACACCGTCTTGTCAACGTCCTCGATAAGCTGAGGATTCACGGCGATGTTGCGACATTCGACCGACGACGTCAGCACGTTGCCGTTACGGTCGTAGATGGTACCGCGCTTGGCATATAGCGTCTGTGCGAGCAAGCGACGTGCATCGGCGCGGTCGCGTAGCTTATCGGCTTCCACGATTTGATAGTCGGCAAGGCGAAGGACGCCCAAACCCAAGCCAAACCCGATGAAGCCCATGACGGCTTTGCGACGGGGCAGCGGCGTGCCCGTGAGCCATTCGGTCGACGAGCTCTTGCGCGGTCTGGTGTTATGCATTTGAGGACCACTCGAGCCACGGAGACGCGACGCAGGGTCGTTGCCATAGGACGGCCTCGCGTTGTAAGATGGCCGACCCGTTCCTTGATAACCAGAACGTCCCCGCGATGAGGGACGTCCAGAACCGCGACCCCCGTCGGAGCCGCGGCGATAGTCATTTGTCATACTCAGCTACCGTCTTGTTACTGAGCGGTCGCGGTCGAGCTAGCGCCCGCGGCTGCATCCTGCGAAAAATCAAGTGTAACGCTCTCGCTGGGCTCCACCATGCCATAAGCGCCCGCAAGGTCGCGAATGCGCGTGTCGGCACCATAGACCGAATGCATGACCTCCAGGTCGGAGCTCTCATCGGTCGCCTTCTCGAGCGTGTTGGTAAGCGCGGCGTTGCTGTTGAGCACCTGGGCCGTAACGCCGGCGAGCGCCACACGGGCGACGCCGATCGTCATGAAGATGGCCGCAATGATGCAAAACGTTTTAAGAACGCTCATGAAAACCGGGCTTACCGCCTGGTTTGCCTGACGGCCCGCGCCGGTGTAGACATCAAAGCGCGGCATGCGCTGCTCGCGGGGAGCAACGGGAGCCTGCGGTGCCTCACGATAGGCGGGCATGGCGTTCATATCATAGGCGAGTGCTGCGTTTGAGGTGTTGTAGCCCATGATATGCCGCCTCCCATCCCGAGTACGTTGGTAGTGTGTTTAAGCTTCGTTTGTGGTACGAGCGGGAGGTCCAATATCGCGCGGTCGCGTCTACAGACGCTGCGCCACGCGGATCTTGGCTGATCTCGCCCGAGGGTTGCGCGCAACCTCATCGGGTTGGGCAACCAAGGGTTTGCGGGTGATGACCTTGAGTATCGGCACGTTGCCGCACACGCACACCGGAATCTCCGGCGGACACGTGCACCCCTGGCTCATCTCCTTAAAGTGGTTCTTTACGATACGGTCCTCGAGCGAGTGATACGAGATGACGCAGATGCGTCCACCCGGGTTGAGCCACCTTGTGGCGGCGTCAAGCCCTCGCTCGAGCACATCGAGTTCGTGATTGACCTCGATGCGAATGGCCTGGAAACTTTTCTTGGCTGGGTGTCCGCCATGCCGACGAGCGGCAGCGGGGATACCAGCCTTGATGATCTCGACAAACTGACCGGTGGTTTCGATCGGCTCATGCTCGCGGCGGCGCACGATCTCACGCGCGATCTGTGAGGCGAACTTCTCTTCGCCATAGACGCGTAGAATCCGGGCGAGGTCGTGTTCGTTATAGGTGTTGATGACCTCAGCTGCGTTTAAGGTGTTGTTACCCGGATCCATCCGCATGTCCAATGGGGCGTCCTCGTTGTACGAAAAGCCCCTGCCAGGGATATCGAGTTGCGGCGACGAAACGCCCAAGTCGAACAGGAAGCCATCGACCCCGGGCACCTCGGCCGAGCAAAGCAGCTCGTCCAAGTCGCCAAAGTTGCCCTTCAGCAGCTGGTGCGGTACGCCGGGAACCTCGCGGTCCAGACGGGCGCCAGCGGCCTCGAGGGCCATGTCGTCCTGATCGACGCCGAGCAAAAGGCCGCTCTCCCCCACCTGCGCGGCCATCTTTACCGAATGGCCGGCACCGCCAAGGGTGCAGTCGCAGACGACGGAGCCGCTCTTTAGCTGCAGCGACTCAAGCACTTCGCCGAGCATGACAGGTTCATGCCGATATTCTTGTGTCAAGATCCCACGCTCCATCCGCTACTCGTGTCTTGCCCTTACGAGAAGAAGAGGTCCAGCAGGGCCTCGTCATCATCGTCCTCATCGGCCGTAGCGCGGTCCCAAACCTCAAGGTGGTCGTAGTTGCCCACAACCGTGACCTCGCGGTCGAGGTTCGCCTGCTTGCGGAGAGACTCAGAAAGACCGATACGACCCGCGCTGTCCACATCCTGTCTCTTATACACATCTGACGCTGCCGACGACTTAATAGGTGTAGAT
>UQIQ01000007.1 GCA_900541185.1 uncultured Collinsella sp. | reverse complement strand
ATCTACACCTATTAAGTCGTCGGCAGCGTCAGATGTGTATAAGAGACAGGCCTGCAAGTTGCCGAGGCCGCGCGTTGCGCGTGCCGGACCACCGGCTCGATAGCTCGATCGCCGCCCGCCAGCCCAACCCCTCAAACGACGGAAACCCCGGCAGCTCTTCGCAACTGCCGGGGTTTCCGCGGAAAAGGGGGACATGATCCTCGAGCGAACGGCAAAGGGGCAAACCGTTTTCGCTCAACTGCTTTATGCCCCTCAGCTGGCGGCTCAATCAGCGCATGCCGCGCCCACACAAAGCCGCTACACCTGTGACGGAGCTGTGGAGTGGTATCTATTGCTGGCGCAGGCCATGCCAAGGGTGTCCCTAACGGCTAGTCATTTAAGAACGTCCCCAATGACTAGCTGCTGGCGGCGGGCGTGACTTTCATCCCGTTTGGCGCTCCGGTCGCCTAGATATTCGTCATGTGCGCCCGTAAACGTGGGACAATGGCGCTGTTGGTATCACAGACAAAGGATGTGCCTATGAACGCCCCCGTTGCCAAGATCTGTCGGCAGCGCCGCCTATTCGCGCGATTCGCTTCCGTCTGCGCACTCGTCGCGCTTGCGTTGTTGCTGCTGCCTGCCGCCGCACACGCCGACGGCTACTCCATGAGCCAAACCTACATCGGCGCCACGGTTGAGGCCGATGGATCGCTGACCGTTGTCGAGGGACGCCAGTTCGATTTCGACGACGACGTCAACGGCGTGTATTGGGAGATCAATGCGGGCACCAACCAGCAGGGCGGTGCGGCGGGTGTCGACGTGCTGAGCGTCGAGGAAGACGATGCCGCGTTTAACAGGGTCGACTATGCAAACAAAGGCGACAGCGGCGTCTATACGGTCGAGCAGCCCGACGGCGGCGTAAAGATCAAGGTTTTCAGCCCCCACGAGAGCGGCGATAGCGCGATCTATTACGTGAGCTACACCATGACCGGTGCGGTCATGAACTGGGCCGATACCGCCGAGCTCTACTGGAAGTTCGTGGGTGACGGCTGGTCCGCGGATTCCGACGATGTCGAGATGGAAGTGTACTTCGCAAACGCCGCTGCCGGGACGGCGGCCGTCAAGGGCGATAACTTCCGCGCATGGGGTCACGGTCCGCTGACGGGCGACGTGTCACTCGATGCGGATGAACCCATGGTCACCTATACCATTCCCTGCGTGCATCAGGGCGAATTCGCCGAGGCGCGCATCGCCTTCCCCAGCGACTGGGTGCCATGGCTTTCCGCTTCAAGTGAGGAGCGCATGCCGACAATCCTGAGCGAGGAGAAGGCGTGGGCCGACGAAGCTAACGCCCGCCGCGCTCACGCTCGCGTGATTTCCAATGCGCTTGCCGTGTTAAGTGTTGTCGCAGCGGTGGCCTTTACCGGCACAATCGTTGTGCTCAAGCTGCGCCGCCGCAAGCCCAAGCCGCTTTTCCAGGACGAATATTTCCGCGATGTGCCTTCGGCCGACCATCCCGCCGTGCTTTCGGCCCTCATGAGCTGGAACGAGGTACCCGATCAGGCGTATATCGCCACGCTCATGAAGCTCACCGACGACCGTGTGATCAAGCTGGAGCAGGCGACCGTGACCAAGGCCAAGAAGGGTCTGTTGGGGCGTGAAAAAGAAGAGCAGACATATCGCGTGACGGTGAGTGATGCGGGCTGGAAGTCGGCCAAGGGCATTGACCACATGGTGCTCAAGGTTTTCTTTGCCGGTGCTAAGCCCGACGAGAACGGCGATCGCTCGCGCACGTTTGACGAGCTGCAGCACTACGTTAAACAGCACGCTACGCCCGTGGGGGACAAGCTCGAGGACTATCAGAACACCGTTAAGGGCAAGCTGGCCGATAGCGAGTACGTTGCCTCGGACGGCATCGTTGCAATGGTGTTTTGCCTGGTTCTTGGTATTCTGATCGCCTTTGTTCCCGTGGGATCCATTTTCTTTACTGACGGCGCGCAGGTGAACATTATCGCCGCGGTTATCTCGGCGCCGATTGTGCTGGTGGGTATTGGCGTGGGCCTTACGTTCCGCCGCTTTACGCCGGAGGGCGCCGAGGTGGCGGCTCGCTGCAAGGCGCTCAAGCATTGGCTCGAGGACTTCACGCGTCTAAAGGAAGCCGTCCCCAGCGATCTGGTCCTGTGGAATAAACTTCTGGTGATGGGTGCGGCGCTGGGCGTTTCGAAGGAAGTGCTGCGTCAGCTTGCCGAGGCCGTTCCTCCCGAGGTGCGCGAGGCCGACGGTTTCTACGACAATTACCCCTGCTACTGGTGGTACTACCATCATTACGGCATCGATTCGCCGCTCGATTCGTTTAACGATGTGTATCACGAGAGCATCCGTGAGCTGGCTTCGAGTTCCGATAGCTCGAGCGGCGGCGGAGGCGGTGGCTTCTCGGGCGGCGGAGGCGGCGGCGTCGGCGGAGGCGGCGGCGGAACGTTCTAGCGGTCGTAAGCTATGGGATGGGTTTATCTCGACAGCCGTCGGGGAAAGTCCATCCCCTTTTTTTGCGCTACCTACGAAGACTGTCCCCAGCGACTAGTCATTTAAGACTGTCCCCAACGACTAGGTATGTTAAGACTGTCCCCAACGACTAGGTATGGCTGCTGGGCCTAGACGGTTAGGTCGAGTTCGTAGAGGAAGCTTTCGCGCGGCATGTCGTGACGGCGCTCTTCGCGGTTAGCGCGGTGCGTGGCCGTGCGCTTAAAGCCGTGCAGCTCGTAGAACTTCCACGAGCAGTTGGAGTCGGTGTACAGGTGCGCCCTCGTCGCTCCAAGTGAGGACAGGTGCGAGACCGCGGCATCGAGCAGAACCGTGCCAACGCCCAGGCCATGGACATCGCGATCCACGGCAAGCAGCGTGACCTCGTTGTCGTGCGGCAACGGGCTGCTCTCGAGCAGGCGGTTGTTGGTCCGGATGGTTGCGCGCACAAACGAGAGGTACTCGGCGCAGGCATCGGGCTCCAGCTCACGCACCTGCGATAGCAGCGCGCGTTCGGTATCCATCCAATGTTCCTTAACGGTGGCGCCGGAGCTCTGTCCTGCGCGTGCAAGCGCAATGCCGCGTGCCTGGCCGTCGATTACGGCAACCTGCGAAAACGTCGACGACGAAAGGCAATAGGCGAGGTCGCACGCGGCCTCAAGGCGGTTGTACTCATCGTTATCCGAATTGTTATGCCAAAGCTGCTGCAGAATCAGCGCGATGGCGTCGAAGTCTTCGGTATCAAACGGTCGGTAGAGAACCCGCGAGACCATGGTGCCTCTTTCTTTTGCGGATGCATATCGAGCACAGTTCTACCACGCCATTGGCATCTAATTATGGTGCCCCTGTGTTCCATGAACTCACCGTGCCCGGTGCCATGCCCATCCCCTCCGCTCGCAAACTTTTTCTGCACATGCGCCCGTTGCGGGGTGCATCGATGCGCTCGATGCGCTACATTAAATCAGTATTTTCAATGCCGCTGCGCGAGCGCTGCAGATCGACGTATCACCGACTCACAGAGCACGGCGGCGTACCAGACAGGAGGACTGCATGGGATCTGATGTGAAGATCGCACGCGCGTTGATCTCGGTTACCGATAAGACGGGCGTCGTCGATTTCGCACGGACGCTGGTTGACGACTTTGGCGTCGAGATCATCTCTACGGGCGGCACGGCTCGTGCCATCGAGGACGCGGGCATTCCCGTAACCCCCATCGAGGAGTTCACGGGCTATCCCGAGATGATGGACGGCCGCGTTAAGACCCTGCACCCCAAGGTTCATGGCGCGCTGCTGGCCCGCCGCGATTCCGAGCAGCACATGCAGGAGGCGGCTCAGCACGGCATTAAGCTGATCGACCTGGTCGTCGTCAACCTGTACGAGTTCGAGAAGACCGTCGCCAACCCCGAGGTCACCTTCGCGGACGCCATCGAGCACATCGACATCGGTGGCCCCTCCATGCTGCGCTCTGCCGCCAAGAACGCCACGAGCGTTACCGTCATTTCCGACCCGGCCGACTATGATGCCGTCCTGGCCGAGATGCACGAGACCGGTGGCTGCACCACGCTTTCCACCCGTCGTCGCCTGCAGGTGAAGGTCTACCAGACCACCGCCGCCTACGATACGGCTATCTCCCGTTGGCTTGCCGCCCAGGCAAGCGACGTGGCGGACACCTCTGCCAAGCTCGAGATTTCGCTGGAGAAGGTCGACGACCTGCGCTATGGCGAGAATCCTCAGCAGAAGGCTACGGTCTACCGCTTTGCCGAGGGCTGCGAGAACACCGCGAGCTCGCAGTTCCCGCTCGTTGGCTCCGAGCAGATCCAGGGCAAGCCGCTCAGCTACAACAACTATCTGGATGCCGATGCCGCTTGGAACCTGGTCCGCGAGTTCGACGAGCCGGCCTGCGTGATCCTCAAGCACCAGAACCCTTGCGGTTCTGCTGTTGCCGAGGACATCACGGCTGCCTACGACCGCGCCTTCGCCTGCGATCCCAAGAGCGCCTTTGGCGGCATCATCGCCTGCAACCGCGAGGTTCCCTATGAGCTGGTCGAGCACTTTGCCGATCAGAACAAGCAGTTCGTCGAGGTTATCATCGCCCCGAGCTACACTGCCGAGGCGCTCGAGCGCATGGCCAAGCGCCCCAACTTGCGCGTGCTGGCCACCGGCGGCGTGGACCACGGCGCTCAGGTGGAGCTGCGCTCCGTCGACGGCGGCATGCTGGTGCAGGAGGTCGACCACGTGACCGAGGATCCCGCGACCTTTACGTTCCCCACCGACCGCAAGCCCACCGACGCCGAGATGGCCGAGCTCGAGTTTGCCTGGAAGGTCTGCAAGGGCGTCAAGTCCAACGCCATCCTGGTCTCCAAGGGCAAGGCCGGCATTGGCATGGGTCCGGGTCAGCCCAACCGCGTTGACTCCGCACTGCTGGCCTGCGAGCGCGCCGAGGACTTCTGCGAGCGCGAGGGCGTGGAGAAGGGCGGCTTTGCCTGTGCAAGCGACGCGTTCTTCCCGTTCCGCGACAACGTCGACGTGCTTGCCGCGCACGGCGCGACCTGCATCATTCAGCCCGGCGGCTCCAAGCGCGACGACGAGAGCATCCAGGCCTGCAATGAGCATGGCATCGCGATGGTGTTCACCGGAGCCAGGCATTTCCGCCACTAAGTTCCGCCTTGGGACAAAATAATCTCTGCAAAAGACGGCTGCTCCGTTTGGAGGGCCGTCTTTTTGGTATAAGAGGACGGAATGACTAACACGAAAGGTATGACCATGCCCCAGATTGATGATGCCGAGCTGTTTGGCAATGCCGAGGATCAGCGTGCGTACGAGGACTTTTGCGCCAATCAGGAGGCGGTCGAGAAGTTTACACTCGACAAGCCTGCGCTTGTCTGCCGTTGGCGCATGTCCAACAAAAAGGTGCCCATGCTCAACCGCCACATTCGTGCGCTGTCCGAGCGCCTGGTGCAGGGCGAGCCGCTTACCCATAACATGCTCAGCTGGGCCAAACAGCACGTTGAGTGGTCGCTTGCCGAGGGCGATTACACCGCACGCGACGGCGTGCTCATGCTGGTGATCGACGTTAACGGCAACGCCGCCATGACGGTGGGGGAGTACGAGCCGCTAACCGATACGTCGGCCAAGGCGCTACGTGCCCGCTCCGCTGAGGCCCGCTCCGAGGCCGACGAAACCGGCGTGGCGCCCGAGCTGCTCGCCGCCGTCGATAACGGCGAGCTTGCCTTTGTGGCGCCAGCGGACGAGTGCCTGTGCGGCACGGCGACGCTCATCGAGCAGCTGGCCCAGACCAAGGGCATCCCGGTCACGCGCGTAGATATTCCCGCGCAGCTTAAGGGCGCGCTGTTCCTGGTGAGCGACGAGCACGGCGTGGTCCCCGCTGCCGAGGCGGACGCCGCCGAGGCGGACGCCGCTACGGTCGCCTTCTTCGCCGAAGGCTACGAAAAGCTCCGTGCCCGCCGCTAAATGATGTTTCTGGGACGGGGATTAAAAACTCATTTAATTCCCGTGCTCGTCGCGAGCGAGGGGCAAGCCTCTGCCACTCGCGAACAGTTCTGTCACTTTGGTGCCGCGTGAGGCGCGTATCTGCGGATCCGCGGTCATAATGGGGCAAGACAACCAAGAGGGGGGGGCGGAATCCATGGCGCTAATCTATATCGTTGAGGACGACGAGCCCATTCGTCGTGAGCTTATCGACATCCTTGCCCGCGCCGGTTTTGAGGTTGAGGCATGCGAATCGTTTGAGCATGTCTCGCGCGATATTCTCGCCGCCGCGCCCGACCTGGTGCTGCTCGACCTCACGCTTCCCGTCAAGGACGGCCAGCATATCTGCCACGAGGTTCGCCGCGAATCCGAGGTTCCCATCATCGTCCTCACGTCGCGCACGACCGAGATCGACGAGGTCATGGCCATGACGCTCGGCGCGGACGACTTTGTTCCCAAGCCCTATAGCGCCCGTGTGCTCGTGGCGCGCATCAATGCCTTGCTGCGTCGCACCGCGGCGGCGGGCGAGCGCAGCACGCTTGTCCACAAGGGCCTGGAGCTCGATCTCGCTCGCTCCATGGTCACCAACATGCAGACCGGTACCAGTACCGAGCTCACCAAAAACGAGCTGCGTATTCTCTCACTGCTTCTGAGCCGTGCGGGCAAGATCGTTTCGCGCTCGGCCATCATGCAGGACCTGTGGGACTCCGACGCCTTCGTGGACGACAATACGCTCACCGTCAACATCAACCGCCTGCGCACCACGCTCGAAAAAATCGGCATCAAGGGGTATTTGACGACGCACCGCGGCCAGGGCTATTCGGTCTAGGGGCCGGCTATGTCGTTCGCCAAATTCTTCAAAGATGCGCTGCTTCCCGTCGCCGTGTGGACGTGCGGCGTGCTGCTGAGCTGCTTTGTGCTGACGGTCGCCGGCGCACCCGTTTCCATCGTGGTCGTGGCGGTCGGCGTGTCCTTTATCTTTGGCATGCTGGGCATCGTGATCGAGTACGCGCGCCGTCGTCGTTTTCTGCGCCAGCTGGAGCGTGCGGCAGAGGAGCTCGAGAGTCCCGCATGGGTGCAGGAGATGGTGCAATGTCCGACCTATGCCGAGGGCGAGCTCGAGTACGAGGTCTTGCGCCGGGTGGGCAAAGCCGCTTGTGACGAGGTTGCCGAAGGCAGGCGCCAGACCGATGACTATCGCGACTATATCGAGAGCTGGGTCCACGAGGCCAAGCTGCCCCTGGCGGCGGCCCATCTGATTTTGGAAAACCTGGATGGCAGCGAAGACGACCTGTCGCGTGTGGATGACCTGGGTCGCGAGCTGGCTCGCGTGGAGCGCTATATCGACCAGGCGCTGTACTACGCGCGCTCGGAAGTCGTGGAGCGCGACTACCTGATTCGCCGCTGGGATCTCAAGACCTTGGTGACGGGTGCGATTAAAGCCAACGCGCGCGAGCTTATCGCGGCGCACGTGGCTCCGGTGTGCGAGAACCTCGACTTTGAGGTCTTTACCGACGAGAAGTGGCTCGAGTTTATTCTGGGCCAGCTCATTCAGAACAGCATTAAATATGCGCGCGCGGATGGCGCAAAGATCGTGTTTTCGGGTGCGTTGCTGGACGAGGGTCTGGCAAGCGAGCGCATCGAGCTTACCGTCGCCGACAATGGCTGCGGCGTGAGCGCGGCCGACCTGCCCCGCGTGTTCGAGAAGGGCTTCACCGGCGACAACGGCCGCACCACCAAGCGCGCAACAGGCATCGGCCTCTACCTGGTGGCGCGCCTGTGCTCCAAGATGGGCATCGACGTCACCGCAGCATCCGAGCCCGGCGAAGGCTTCGTCGTAACATTCGCCTTCTCAACCAACAAGTTCCAATACTTCGAGTAACGCACGCGGCAGATGTCCGCCCAAACAAAAACGTGCCGCCCCAAACGGGGCGGCACGCCATTTTTCTATCAGACAACTCGTTGAAGTAAGGCTGCGAAGGCCGCGGGGCCGGGAGGGGTTTCCTAAGGGCACATCCCGCAGCCGCAACGCGGCGAGGACGTGCCCGTGGAAACCCCGCAGGCCCCGCGGCCGGTGGGAGCAACGCTACTTCACGACCAAGATGTCGCAGTCCGTATTGCGTAGCAGGAACGTCGAAATCGAACCCAGGAGCGCATACTTGATCGAGGACAGGCCGCGGGCGCCGCAGAGCACCAGGTCGGGCTTGACCACGTCGAGCATCTCGTCCTTGAGCGTCTCGCGAATACGGCCAGCACGAATCATGACCTCGACCTCGGGAATGTCAGGATTGGCCTTGGCCTCCTCGAGCTGCTTGGCAATGGAGTTCTTAAATGCCTCCTCTAGGCCGTTGACCAGATCGACCGGATAGGAACCGGCGCTCTCGAGCGCCGTGGAATCGATAACGTGGCCGATTATCAGCTTGGCACCGTTGTTCGCGGCGACCTTGATGGCGCGTGCGAGCACAAAATCCTGCTGCTCAGTACCGTCGAGTGAAACAAATACCTTGGTGTAGCCCTCGTTCATGGTTTCCTCCTTGGTCTATTGCACGGGCGTGGAGCTCGTGCATCGGGCGGGCGCGGGCGCGTTGGCCGCCGGACACTTTATCTTGTTGCAGTTATACCCAAGGATTTCGGTTTGACCGCTCGCAATTCTGTGAACGGGCGAGTTTTTTGGTAAGGGTAGGCGCAGACGCGCCCGAACGGTTGATAATGGGACATCGCCCGCACCGTCCGCAGAACAATATCGGCGGGTGTCTAACGAGGGGGTCCCTTTGGATATCATCGAGCTTCTAAAATCTGCCTTCATGGGTCTGGTCGAGGGCATCACCGAATGGCTGCCTGTTTCGTCGACCGGTCATATGATCTTGGTGGACGAGTTCGTCAAGATGAACGTGAGCGAGACGTTCTGGAATATGTTCCTGGTCGTGATTCAGCTCGGTGCCATTCTGGCCGTCTGTGTGCTGTTCTTCCATGAGCTCAATCCGTTCTCGCCCAGCAAGGGCAAGGAGGGCCGTCGCGACACCTGGGTGCTGTGGGGCAAGATTGTGCTCGGCTGCATTCCCGCCGCGGCGATCGGCTTGCCGCTCAACGACTGGATGGAGGAGCATTTCTACAATGCTCCCGTCGTGGCGCTGGCGCTCATTGTGTACGGCGTGCTGTTTATCGTGATCGAGAACTGGCGCGCGAGCAAGCGAGAGGAAATGGCCGTTGCCGGTTCGTTTGGCTCGCGTGCTGTGGTGTCGGGTGGACGTCCCGCCGGTGCGCACTTTGCGGCGCCCGCCGCGGCTACCGCTGAGGATGAGGACGATGACGAGAATCTGGACTTTGGCTCCATCGCCACGCTCGAGGACCTGAGCTGGAAGACCGCCCTGGGCATCGGATGCTTCCAGGTGCTCTCGCTGATTCCGGGCACGTCGCGCTCCGGTTCCACCATCATCGGCGGCCTGCTTTTGGGCTGCACGCGTTCGGTGGCGTCCAAGTTTACGTTCTTCCTGGCCATCCCTGTCATGTTTGGCGCAAGTGCGCTCAAGCTGGTCAAGTACTTCATCAAGGGCGGTACGTTCGGTGCCAACGAGGTCGCCATCCTGGGCGTGGGCTGCGTTGTGGCCTTTGTGGTTTCGCTCATCGCTATCAAGTGGCTTATGGGCTTCGTCCGCCGTCACGACTTCAAGTGCTTCGGCGTCTACCGCATCATTCTGGGCATCGTGGTGCTTGCGTACTTCTTCGTTCTGGAGCCTATGCTCGGCCTCTAACTTAGTCGACGCTGCGCGGCGGCCAGAACGACAACTTGTCATTCAAAGGGGGCGGTATGACCAAAAGGTCTATGCCGCCCCCTTTTCATGCCAATTTGTTCGCCCTGGCCGCCGCTCGCTACCGTTGCCATGACATCGGTGGCTCCGTGATTGGTGCAATGGGGCCAGGTTTCTTTGCACCAATGTGGTGCAGACTAACCTGACCCCATTGCGCCAAATCCGCTGGGCGGGCCCGATTGTGGCGGACGGAGTCGTGGTGTGATTTGCGTCGGTGTCCGCGCGGCTCGGTATACTGGTACGGCTCAAACTATGGCGCCGCCCGCAGGCGCGCCGTCCGTCAGATGAGGAGTCGCCCATGACCCAGCCCTTGCCCTGGGAAAAGAACGCCGCGGTACCCGTGCCGCCCGCGCCGGAACCCGTGCCGCTCGATGCATACACCGCCCCTGCTGCGCCGGAGCCCGAGCTCGTTCCGCTCGACATCTACGACGCTCCCGCGCCGGCACCCAAACCCGCCAAGCCACTCGTCGACATCGACAGCCTTAATCCCGCCCAGCGCGAGGCGGTCCTGACCACCGAGGGTCCGTTGCTGGTCCTTGCCGGCGCCGGCTCGGGCAAGACCCGCGTCTTGACCTTCCGCATCGCACATATGCTCGGCGACCTGGGTGTTAAGCCCTGGCAGATCCTTGCCATCACGTTTACCAACAAGGCCGCGGCCGAGATGCGTGAGCGTCTGGCGGCGCTCATTCCCAGCGGCACCCGTGGCATGTGGGTGTGCACCTTCCATGCCATGTGCGTGCGTATGCTGCGCGAGGACGCTGATCTGCTGGGCTACACCGGTCAGTTCACCATCTACGATGACGACGATTCCAAGCGCATGGTGCGCGATATTATGCAGGCGCTCGGTATCGAGCAAAAGCAATTCCCCATCAATATGATCCGCAGCAAGATCAGTTCGGCCAAAAACGCCATGATCGGCCCCGAGGACATGCTCAAATCCGCCGACAGCCCCAACGACAAAAAGGCCGCGCAGGTCTACCTGGAGCTGGAACGCCGCCTGCGCGCCGCCAACGCGATGGACTTCGACGACCTGCTCGTGCGCACGCTTGAGCTGCTGCGCACCCGCCCCGAGGTGCTCGATAAGTACCAAGAGCGTTTCCGCTACATTAGCGTCGACGAGTATCAGGACACCAACCACGTCCAGTACGAGATCGCCAACCTGCTGGCCGCCAAGTACCAAAACCTCATGGTCGTAGGCGACGATGACCAGTCCATTTATAGCTGGCGCGGCGCCGACATCACCAACATCCTGGACTTTGAGAAGGACTTTAAAAACTGCAAGACCGTTAAGCTGGAGCAGAACTACCGCTCTACGGGTCATATCCTGAGCGCCGCCAACGCCGTGGTGCGCCACAACTCGCAACGCAAGGACAAGCGTCTGTTTACGGCCGAGGGCGACGGCGAGAAGATCCAGGCCTTCCAGGCAAGCGATGAGCGCGACGAGGGCCGCTGGATTGCCGGCGAGATCGAAAAGCTGCACTCCAAGGGCACGAGTTACGACGATATCGCTGTGTTCTACCGCACCAACGCCCAGTCGCGTATCCTCGAAGATATGTTCCTGCGCGCAGGCGTGCCCTACAAGATCGTGGGCGGCACGCGATTCTTCGACCGTGCCGAGATCCGCGACGTCATGGCCTACCTTAAGATGATCGTGAACCCGGCCGACGAGATGAGCGTCAAGCGCGTCATCAACACGCCGCGTCGCGGCATCGGCTCCACCTCGATCCAAAAGATCGAGCAGCTGGCGCGCGACAACCGTTGCTCGTTCTTCCAGGCCTGCGAGATCGCAACAGCCGAGACAGGCATGTTTAGCGCCAAGGTGCGAAACGGCCTGTCGAGCTTTGTGTCGCTGGTGTGCGAGGGCCGTCGCATGGACGGCGAGCTCAAGGACGTCGTCGATATGATCGTCGATAAGACGGGCCTGCTGCAGGCTTTTCGCGCCGAAGGCACCATGGAATCCGAGAGCCGCGCCGAGAACATCCAGGAATTCCTGGGCGTCGCCGCCGAATTTGAGGAGACGCACGAGGATATCGAAGGTACGCTCGAGAGCTTGGAAGAGCTGCGCGCTGCCGGTGTTGCCGATGTGCCTGTCAGCGCTGAGCCCGAGCCCGTCGTGGTGAGCGCGCCCGTTCCCGAGCCGGGGCCGTCCGCACCGGCATCCTCGTTTGAGGCGCTCGTCGGCGCGCGCGATGCCGCGGGCTCCAATCCGCTCGATAGCTTGGCCGCCCCGGCGCTTTCTCCGCAGGATGCCCTGGCCGCCGCCATCGCGGGCAACGCGTATGCCGCGCCGGCTGAGCTGCCGGCGGGCGCCGTGCATGCCGACGAGATCGAGCGCACCTACGGTCCGCTCACCTGCAAGGCGCTGCCGGCACTCATGGAGTGGTTGGCCCTGCGCTCCGACTTGGATTCCCTGGCCGGCGAGACGCATGCCATTACCATGATGACCATCCACTCCGCCAAGGGTCTGGAGTTCCCGGCGGTGTTCGTGGCCGGCATGGAGGAGGGTATCTTCCCGCACGTGCACGACTTTGGCGGCAGCGATGACCCGGGCAAGCTCGAGGAGGAGCGTCGCCTGGCCTACGTTGCCATCACGCGTGCCCGTAAGCGCCTGTTCTTGACCTATGCGGCCACGCGTCGCACCTACGGCTCGACCTCTGCCAACCCGCGCTCGCGCTTCCTCAACGAGATTCCGTTTGAGGATATCGAGTTTAGCGGCATCGGTTCTGCCGGTTTTGAGGGCACGGGCTGGGAGAAGCGCGGCGACCGTCACGGCACCTTTGGCTCGGGCATGGGCTCGGATATGTACGGCGGCAAGGTGTTTGGCTCGCATACGCGCTCGACCGGCGGTTCCGGTTCGCGCGGCGGATCGAGCTTTGACGATTTCTTTGGCGGCAGCAGTTACGGGACCGAGCGCCATCGTGGGGTTTCGCCTGACGCCGGCCGTGTTGCCTCGACTTTTGGTTCGGGCGCGTCGCGAGCCAAAAAGCTGTCTTCCAAGGTGTCCCCGACGGTGGAGCGCAAGGTCGATCGTGCCAGCGCATCGCAGGACTTTGCCGCGGGCGATACCGTGAGCCACAAGACTTTTGGCACGGGTACCGTGATCTCGGTCGCCGGAGACATGATCGAGGTCCAATTCGAAAAGACCGGCCAGACCAAAAAGCTAATGAAAGGTTTTGCACCGATCGTCAAGCTGTCGTGATCCCGGCGGACCTGGGCGGGCGTATGGGGCAACATCGCCTGCTCGGGCAGTCCTGCGCAAGACGGAGAGCACATTAAGTGGCCTCCTTTGCGTGCGGAACTCGCGATCGATGTTGCCCTATACGCCCGCCCAGGTCCTTGGGTAACGTTGCTAGACGAGCGTTGCTTTGCTCGTTCGCTTTTTGGTCTGGAGAGCCGGGTGGGCTGATATATATGGACAAGGGGCTCCCCCGTTGGTGAACGGGGGAGCCCCTTGTTGCGTTTGGGTTGTTGGTGCGAACTAGAGGTGGCTGATGATCAGTTCCATCTTGCCTTCGAGGTCGATGGAGCTGACGGTGCTCGGGGCCAGCAGGTGGCTTCCCTTGTGGACGGGGTCGCCGCAGACGGTGCCTTCGCCGTCGATGACCGACAGGCACATGAAGGGCCAGCGCTGGTCGAGGGTCTTGCTGCCGTTGGCGCGCACGCGATCGACGGTGTAGCAGGGGTTCGACTCGAGCTCGGTCACGCCGTCCACCTCGGGCGCGGTCACCGTGCCGTCGGTCGGAGCCTGAGCATCAAAGTCGATGCAGTCGAGGCTCTGCTCAATGTGCAGCGGGCGCAGCTTTCCGTCGGTGCCGGGGCGGTCGTAGTCGTACAGGCGATATGTCACGTCGCTCGACTGCTGCGTCTCCAGAATCAGCGTGCCGGTCTTGATGGCGTGAACGGTGCCGGAGTCGATCTGGAAAAAGTCTCCCTTGTGAATCGGCAGCACGTTGAGCATCTCGTCCCAACGGCCCTCCTCGATCATCTGTGCAGCCTCGGCGCGGTCGTGCGCGCGCTGGCCGACAATGATCGTGGCACCGGGTTCGCAGTCCAGCACATACCAGCACTCGGTTTTGCCCAGGCTGCCGTTCTCGTGCTTGGCGGCGTACTCGTCGTTGGGATGAATCTGGATTGAAAGGTCGTCCTTGGCATCCAGAATCTTAATGAGCAGCGGGAACTCCTTGCCCTCGCAATTGCCAAAGAGCTCGCGGTGCTCGGCCCACAGCCATGAAAGCGTGTGGCCTGCATACGGGCCCTCCGCAATCTGGCAGTCACCGTTGGGATGGGCCGAGATGGCCCAGCACTCACCGATGGGACCCTCGGGAATGTCGTAACCAAATACGGTTTCGAGCTGGCGGCCACCCCAGATCTTCTCGTGGAAGATCGGCGTCAGTTTAATCAAATCGGACATATTCATACCCCCATTATGTTGCGCGGGCGTTGCACAAAACAGCTCAAAACGAGCGCCCGCGTGACTACAAAAACTTATGCCAACGTTACGTTGTGCAACTCAAAGCGGTCGCCAACGTTGCGCGAGACCGAATACTCAAAGGCGGCGCCGCTGTCCAAAAAGCCAATCTGGGTGAGCTCGAGCAGGGGAGAGCCAAGTTTGGTGTCCAGACGCTCGGCTTCTTCCTCGGTTGCTGCCACGGCTCGAATGGTACGGTGGAAGCTCGAAATCTTCAGCCCACATTGCTCGCGGATGAAGCGGTAGACTGATCCGTACAGGTCCTTCTTTTTAAGGCCTGGAATCAGCTCGAGGGGCATGTAGGTGTACTCGATAACGATGGGCTTCTCATCGGCCTGACGCACGCGCACGACGTGATAGGCAAAGTCATCCTCGGCAATTCCCAGCTGGGCTGCGATGTCCGCTGGTGGATTAACGATCGAGAAATCGTAGACCACCGAGGTCACCTTCTCCCCGCGGTGCTCATATGAAAAGCCCTGGGCACGGTCGTTTTTGCCCTGGAAAAACGCCTGGCCGGGAAGTCCCGCCGTGTCCTTAACGTAGGTACCCGATCCGCGCCGGCTGGTAATAAGGCCTTCCTCGGTGATTTGTTCAATAGCTCGTTTGACGGTGATTTTGGAAACGCTATAGAGCTCGCAGAACTCAACGACGGTGGGAAGCTTGTCGCCCGGTTTAAGAGCGCCATCCTCAATACTCCGACGAATATCTGCAGCTATCGCCTCGTATTTGGGAATCATGGAACCTCCTTTCCGACATATATGAAAACAAAAGTAAGTATAACCCTCAACAGGGTACCCATATTACTTTTATCTAAGAAGTTCGAGAAAGAAAAAAGAAAAAGACGCTTTACTTTTAGAATTAGAGCGCTATAGTTTAAGCAACGAACGGAATCCTGCAGCAGACCAGGATTGACCGTTTGGGGACGGTTTTGTTTTGGCAGGTTGGATATCGGTATGACCGGTGCGCGCCCGCGCCGGATAACCTGCCAAAGCAAACCCGTCTCCAACCGGAAGCTCTAGAACACGAAAGCGAGGACTTTGATGGCACGGTATCAGCTGCCCAACGACTTCTTCTTTGGCGCTGCTATGTCCGGCCCGCAGACTGAGGGTCAGTGGAACCAAGGCGGCAAGCTCGAGAACCTGTGGGACACCTGGTCCATCCAGGATCTGGGTTCGTTCTACAACTGCGTTGGCTCTTATGCCGGCAATGACTTTATGGCCAAGTACCAGGAAGACTTTCGCATTTTGAAGGACTTGGGCCTGGATACCTATCGCACTTCCATTCAGTGGAGCCGTCTGCTCGATGCCGACGGCAACCTTAATGAGGAGGGCGCTGCGTGGTATCACGAGCTGTTCCGCGCCTCTCGCGAGGCTGGTCTGGAGCCGTTCGTCAACCTGTACCACTTTGACATGCCCACCTACCTCTTTAACCGTGGCGGCTGGGAGAGCCGTGAGGTCGTCGAGGCTTACGCGCATTACGCCGACGTCGCCTTCCACGAGTTTGGCCAGGAGATTAAGTACTGGTTCACCTTTAACGAGCCCATCGTCGAGCCCGAGCAGCGCTATCAGGAGGGCGTGTGGTTCCCGCAACTCCACGACTTTAGCCGCGCTCGCACCGTGCAGTATCACATCTCGCTGGCACATGCGCTGGCCGTGGCCAACTATCGTCGCGCCTATGACGAGGGCGCTATTCGCTCCGATGCCAAGATCGGCATGATCAACTGCTTTACCCCGGTATACACCAAGGAGAACCCCAACGAGGCAGACCTCGAGGCCGTGCGTATGACCAGCGGCATCAACAATCGCTGGTGGCTCGACCTTATTACCAAGGGCGAGCTTCCTGCCGACGTGCTCGACAGCCTGGCCGAGGGCGGCGTTAAGCTCCCGTTCCGTGCCGGCGACCAAGAGATTCTCAAGCAGGGTGTTGTCGACTGGCTCGGCTGCAACTACTACCACCCCACGCGCGTTCAGGCGCCGGCGAGCAAGATCGACCAGTACGGTCTGCCGCACTTTGCCGACGAGTACGTGTGGCCCGACGCCGTTATGAACGAGAGCCGCGGCTGGGAGATCTACCCGCAGGGCCTCTACGACTTTGGCATGGACTGCGCTAAGAACTACCCCGATCTTGAGTGGTTCGTTTCCGAGAACGGCATCGGCATCATGGACGAATACAAGAACCGTGACGCCGAAGGAACCATCCAGGATGACTACCGAGTCGACTTTGTGCGCCAACACCTGGAGTGGGTTGCCAAGGCAATCTCCGAGGGCGCCAAATGCCGGGGCTATCACTACTGGGCCGTCATCGATAACTGGTCTTGGGCCAATGCCTTTAAGAATCGCTATGGCTTTGTCGAGGTCGATCTCATGGACGGCTACAAGCGCCGCCTTAAGAAGTCGGCAGCCTGGCTCAAACAGGTCGCCACGACCCACGTGGTTGATTAGCGACCGGGCGAACGCCCAGACCGCGCGCCGCCGCGCGCAACACATGGCACATCTGGTGGCAGAGGGCGACAGACCACCGTGCGCATAGGAAAAGGCCGGATTTGAAAGTTAGGAGCAATCATGGCCAGTGACAACGGAAAGAGCTTCCTCGACAAGTTTGCCGAGGTCTCTGCGAAGGTGGGAAACCAGGTTCACCTGCGTTCCCTGCGTGACGCCTTCGCGACCATCACGCCGCTCTATATCCTTGCGGGTATCGCGGTTCTTATTAACAACGTCGTGTTCCCTCTGTTCCCGCTCGATGCGGCGGGCCTTGCCAACCTTCAGACGTGGGGCTCGGCAATTACGCTGGGCACCCTCAATGTCTCTGCCATTATCTTGGCCGGATTGATTGGCTACAGCCTCGCCAAGAACAAGCGTTTCGATAACCCGCTCGCTTGCGTGGTCGTCGCCATCTCTGCCTTCGTCATCATGATGCCGCAGCAGATTACCGCCTCGCTTGCCGCCACGAGCCCGCTGCTCACCGACAAGATCACCTCCGCCGAGGTCACGGGCGCCCTTTCGACTGCCAACACCGGCACCAACGGTCTGTTCTCGGCTATTATCATCGCCCTGCTTTCCGTCTCACTCTTCATCAAGATTTCTGGCGTCGAGAAGCTCAAGGTTAAGCTGGGCGAGGGTGTGCCCCCCGCGGTCTCCAACTCCTTCAACGTCATGATCCCGATGCTGCTCAACCTCGCAATCTTCGCTCTTGCCGCAGCCCTGCTCGCCGTGTGCGCCGGCACCGATCTGTGCGCCATCATCTCCACGTGCATCTCCAACCCGCTCAAGAACATCATGAACGCCGGTCCGTGGGCTGTTATCCTCATCTACACCCTTGCCAACCTGCTGTTCTGCGTCGGTATTCACCAGTCCACCATCTCTGGCGCTACCGTCGAGCCGATCCTGACCATGCTCATCGTCGACAACATGGCTACCTTTGCCGCCGGTGGCACCATCCAGCCCGATCACTACATGAACATGCAGATCGTTAACAGCTTTGCCCTCATCGGCGGCTCGGGCTGCACCCTCATGCTTCTGCTCGACACGCTCCTGTTCTCCAAGAACAAGGCTTCCGAGACCGTTTCCAAGATGGCTATCCTGCCTGGTCTGTTCAACATCAACGAGCCGGTTATCTACGGTTACCCCATCGTGTACAACCTGCCGCTCATGATCCCGTTCGTCCTTCTTCCCGACCTGTTCATTGGCATCACCTATGGCCTTACCTGCGCAGGCATCATCAGCCCCTGCATCGCCCAGGTGCCCTGGACTATGCCTCCCGTCATCAACGCCCTGCTCGCTACGGGCTTTGACTGGCGCGCCGGCGTGTGGCAGGCTCTCGAGATTGTCATTGGCATGGCCGTCTACCTGCCCTTTATGAAGATTTCCGAGAAGGCAATCGCCAAGCAGGAGACTCTTGCCGAGTAGAACGCCTAACGTTCGTCCCTTTCACCTTGCGGGCGCCGGTACGCGGTGCCGGTGCCTGCACCTCTCTTCTGCGTAAGGGCGCAGAAAGAGGGCACAATAACCGCAAGGAATATAACCAGTCGTCGTCTGCGCGCCGCGCAGCTATAAGGAGGAAACCATGAAGAAGATTATGCTCTGCTGCAATGCCGGTATGTCCACGAGCCTGCTGGTCCAGAAGATGCAGGCCGAGGTTGCAAACCGTGGTCTGGATATCGAGGTCGAGGCTCGTCCCATGAACGAGGCCCACGATCACCTGGACGAGTGCGACATGTTGCTGCTTGGCCCGCAGATCGGCTACACCAAGGGTGACTTTGAGAAGGAGGCCGCCGGTCGTTTTCCGGTCGAGGTCATCAACATGGTCGACTACGGCCGCATGAACGCTGCCGGCATCATCGATCACTGCGTCAGCGTGATGGGCTAGGTGCAGCATATGGAGGATATGAACGAGCTGCAGATGACCTGCTTCGAGATCATCAGCTACGTCGGTACCGCCAAGAGCATGTACATCAATGCCGTGCAGAAGGCCAAGGAGGGCGATTTTGACGCCGCCGAGGAGCTTATCAAGCAGGGCGACGAGGCCTATAACGGTGGCCACGATGTTCACATGGGGCTTCTGAAGAAAGAGGCCAACGGCGAGCGTAACGGCGAGGCCCCGTTGATTCTGCTGCATGCCGAGGACCAGATGGCCGGCACCGAGACCATGCGCGTCATGGCGACGGAGCTCATCGAGATCCACAAGCAGCTGCAGGCACTTAAGGCCTAGTCGGCGTTATCGCCGCGATGGACCGTGCGGTCCGACAGACAACATAGTCCCTTTGACGGGCGCCGGGAGTCTCCGCCTCCCGGCGCCTTTATTTTTGGGGATGGTCTTGCGCGGTCTGTTGAGCGGCCAATTGCGTTACCCCAGATAAAACCTGCCAAAACAAACCTGTCCCTTTTTGGTAGGTTTTTGCCTTGGGAGCGGTACCATACAGGCAATGTTTAAACGAGAAAGGTGGGCTCCCATGGAACCTAAGCAGTACTACATCGGCATCGACGTCGGCGGCACTTCGGTTAAGGAGGGTCTGTTCGACGAAGACGGCAACCTGCTTGCCAAGGCCAGCGTGCCCACGCCTCCCATCGTTGACGCCGCGGGCTTTGCCGCGGTGACCGAGGCTATCGATCAGGTGGTCGCCAAGGCTCAGATTCCGCGTGCCTTTGTGGCAGGCATTGGCCTGGCCGTTCCGTGCCCCATTCCGGCGTCGGGCGATGCCAAGGTCAAGGCCAACATTGCCATTAACCTGCCCGAGCTGAAGGTCGCCATTCAGGAGCACTGCCCCGACGCGGTCGTTAAGTACGAGAACGATGCCAACGCCGCTGCCATGGGCGAGGCCTGGCTCGGTTCTGCCAAGGGCGTGCAGAACGTCGTGATGGTCACCATCGGTACCGGCGTGGGCGGTGGCGTTATCGTCAACGGCGACGTGGTGTCGGGCGTTGTGGGTGCCGGCGGCGAGATTGGCCACATGTGCCTGAGCCCGGCCGAGGAGCGCACCTGCGGCTGCGGCGGCCATGGCCACCTGGAGCAGTATTCCAGTGCCACCGGTGTGGTGAGCAACTACCTTGCCGAGTGCGAGAAAGCGGGCGTCGAGCCCATCGAGCTCACCGGTCCCTCCGATTCTAAGGACGTGTTCCAAGCTTGCCGCGAGGGTGACAAGCTCGCGCTTGCGGCGGCCGATACCATGGCCGACTACCTCGGTCGCGCACTGGCGCTTATTGCCAACGTGGTCGATCCCGAGATGTTCCTCATCGGCGGCGGCGCCTCCGCCTCGGCCGATGTCTACCTCGACAAGGTTCGCGAGCACTTTAAGCAGTACGCGCTTTCCGCCTCGCGCGAGACGCCTATTAAGGTCGCTTCGCTCGGAAACGACGCCGGTATCATCGGTGCCGCCTACGTAGCCCTGCGCGCCGCCGGCAAATAGCTGGTGCAAGGGGGACAGGTTACTTTGCACCAACATAGTGCAAAAGGGACAGCCTTGGCCCCCGTGCCTGCCCCAAAATATGCCGTGGCCCTTCCGTCTGCGAAGGCTCGGCATCGGCGTGCTACCATAGCTACGTCCAAGTACACATATCAAGTGGAGGATATCCATGGCAAACGTTCTTGTCTTTGGTCACCAGAACCCCGATAACGACGCCATCATGAGCGCCGTCGTCCTGTCCCAGCTGCTCAACCAGGTTGAGTATGCTGGCAACACCTACGAGGCTTGCGCTCTGGGTCAGCTTCCGGCCGAGTCCGCCAAGCTGCTCGCCGACGCCGGCATTGCCGAGCCCCGCGTGATCGAGTCCGTCGAGGCCGGCCAGCTCGTCGTTCTCACCGACCACAACGAGTCCGCCCAGTCCGTCGCCGGCCTTAAGGACGCCACGGTCTTTGGCGTTGTCGATCATCACCGCATTGGCGACTTCGAGACCGCCGGCCCGCTACACTACATCTGCCTGCCCTGGGGTTCCAGCTGCACCATCGTCACCAAGCTCGCCGGCGTGCTCGGCGTTGAGCTTTCCGACGTCCAGGCCAAGCTGCTGCTCTCGGCCATGATGACCGACACGCTTATGCTCAAGAGCCCCACCACCACCGATGTCGACCGCGCCGTCGCCGCCAAGCTCGGCGAGCAGGTGGGCGTCGACCCGGTTAAGTTTGGCATGGAGGTCTTCCTCACCCGTCCTTCCGGCTCCTTCACCGCAGCCGAGATGGTCGGCAACGACATCAAGATGTTCGAGCCCGCCGGCAAGAAGCTGCTCATCGGCCAGTACGAGACTGTCGACAAGACCCGCGCACTCGGCATGATCGACGAGATTCGCGAGGCCATGCGCGCCTACGCCGCCGAGAAGGGTGCTGACGGCATTGTCCTGTGCATCACCGACATCATGGAGGAGGGCTCGCAGGTCCTGCTCGAGGGCGAGACCGAGGCTGCTCAGAAGGGCCTGGGCATTGCCGACGAGCACGACGGCGTCTGGATGCCGGGCGTCCTCTCCCGTAAGAAGCAGGTCGCTGCCCCCATCATGGCCGCCTGCTAGGTTTAGTTGACCAAACGCCACGACCGGATCGCGGATGCCCCGCGCTCCGGTCGTTTTTTGTGCACGGCGCCGCGTCGTCTCTTGGATAGGCGTGCCCGTGCCGTTGAGCAAATAATGTTCAACCTGTGGTTCCGCTTTTCGGCCACGCTTGCGCGCTTGTCGTGCAGGGTAGGCTAGATGCAAGCGTAATACGTTAGAGCGCGGCGCCGCCACTTGGGCGGGCCGTGCTTTTTTAAGACGGGAGCTTTCCCGTGAAAGGAGCCGCCCATGGCAGCACCCGAGCAGCTGTTCAACGTCCGTGAGCGCAAACGCTTTGAACGTCACGACATCTGGGAGCGCATCGCCGAGAACGGCACGATTTCCGCCGCCGTCATGGTCTTCGCCGCCATCGCCGCCGTCATTTGCGCTAATACCGATGCCTACGAGGCCATCCATCACTTTTTGGAGACCCCGCTGTATGTGGGTCTGGGGCATTTGACGGCTGGCCTCACCGTCGAGCTTTTCGTCAACGACTTCCTCATGGCGATTTTCTTTTTGCTGGTGGGCATTGAGCTCAAATATGAAATGACGGTCGGCGAGCTCAAAAACCCGCGCCAGGCTATGCTTCCCATGCTGGCGGCCGTGGGCGGCGTCGTCGTTCCCGCCTGCATCTATCTGATCTTTAACCATGCCGGCGCGCACAACGGCTGGGCCATTCCCATGGCAACCGATATTGCCTTTGCGCTGGGCGTGCTGTCGCTTTTGGGCAATCGCGTGCCCAACGGCGTGCGTGTGTTCTTCTCGACGCTCGCCATCGCCGACGACCTCATCTCCATCGCCGCCATCGCCATCTTCTACGGTCAGAGCCCCAATCCGTTTTGGTTGGGCGCCGCCGCGCTTGTGACGTGCGCGCTCGTGTGGCTCAACAAGACGCAGCACTACCGCCTCGCCCCGTATTCGGTGCTGGGCCTGCCGCTGTGGTTCTGCATGTTCAAGAGCGGCGTGCACGCTACGCTTGCCGGCGTCATCCTGGCCTTCACCATCCCGGCCAAGTGCGGCGTCAAGCTCGATAGCCTCACCGATTGGTTGGGCGAGTGCCTGCCGCTGCTCGATGACCGCTACGACGACGAGGCGCACATCCTGGGCCAGCATGACTTTACCGTCTCGACCACCAAGGTCGAGCGTGTTATGCACCGCGTGACCCCGCCGCTCATCCGCATGGAGCGTCTGATCTCCACACCGGTCAACTTTGTGATCCTGCCGATCTTTGCGTTCGTCAACGCACAGGTTCGCCTAGTGGGCGTGGACATGAGCACGCTGCTCACCGACCCGGTGACGCTCGGCGTGTACTTTGGCATGCTGCTGGGTAAGCCGATCGGTATCTTTGGCATGACGTTCGCCTTGGTCAAGCTCAAGGCCTGCGAGCTGCCGCGCAATGTCAACTGGCACATGATTGCCGGTGTGGGCATTCTGGGCGGCATCGGCTTTACCATGTCGATTCTCATCAGCGGCCTCGCCTTCCCGACGGCCCAGTTTGAGGTTCTGGCTGCCAAGGCCGCTATTCTCGCCGGCTCTGTCACCGCGGCCGTACTTGGCATGATCTACATGAGTGTGATCTGCAAGCACCCCGCGCCCAAGAACGAGTAGGCGCGTAGAAACAGACGCCAGAGCCTGCTCGAGCGCGTGTAAAACGCGGTTTTGAGTGGTACTTGCCACCTGCCGGACACCCCAGTGGCCAAAAAACGCCGTTTGTGAGTACTGTCACAAACGGCGTTTCATTTTAGGCGCGAAAAATAATGTACAAATCTATTCTGTCTGTGCATTAACGATTGTGTGGCTGGACGAAAAATGCTGATGCATCCTTCCAAAACCGGACACAAAAGGCCAAGACTGGCCTTTTTAATTCAAAATCGCTGTTACTAAAAAAGTAACAGTACTCATATTTGCTATTTTTTGACCACAGGCCCCAATGACTAGGTTTATTCCACGGTGCCGTAGATGGCGCCCCAGCCGTGGGCGGCCAAGGCGGAGTTGAGCTGGTCGCAAAGTGACTGGCGGTCGTAATAGCCGGGCGGTAGCAGGTTCACGATTTCCATAAGGTCGGGTGTCAGGTCCAAGATCTCGGCCTGTACGATCAGATCCAGGCGGTCGATGGCGTGGCGGTCGTAAAACAGTCCGTCGACCAGGCGCTGAAGGTCGCCGAATTCCTCGGCCTGGAACGATCCGTACTCCATAGTGCCTCCTTGGGCGCTTCATGCCGGCATGCGCGGCGATTCGTAATTCATTGCGATGGACTTAATCTATCACGGCTTCATAACGTTGCGACGGTGGCGGTCTATACTTAGAAGAATTGCAACGTACCGCTTCGTGAAAGGTCGCACCCATGCAGACGATCTACCAGAAGATGGAAACCACCGAACTCGATGCCGCCATCGAGGCGCTCAAGGCCGAGGTCGCCGAGGTCAAGGCCAAGGGCCTGGCGCTCGACATGGCCCGCGGCAAGCCGTCGCCCTCCCAGGTGGACATCTCTCGACCCATGCTCGATATCCTCAATGCCGATGCCGATCTGCACGACGGCAACGTCGACTGTTCCAACTACGGCTGCTTTGAGGGCATTCCCTCGGCACGCAAGTTGGCGGGGGAGTTCCTGGGTTGCCCCGCCGAGCAGACGCTCGTGCTGGGTTCGTCGAGCCTGCTGATCGAGCATGATATCGCCGGTATGTTCTGGCGTTGCGGCTCGTGCGGCAACGAGCCCTGGGAGGCTTATGAGGCCGCGCACGACGGCAAGAAGGTCAAGTTCCTGTGCCCGGTTCCCGGCTACGACCGCCACTTTGGCATCACCGCCGATCTGGGTATCGAGAACGTCCCCGTCGCGATGACCGACAACGGCCCCGACATGGACGAGGTCGAGCGCCTCGTCGCCGCCGACGATTCCATCAAGGGCATCTGGTGCGTACCCAAGTATTCCAACCCCACGGGCATCACCTTTAGCGAGGACACTGTGCGCCGCCTGGTTGAGATGCCCACGGCCGCACCCGATTTCCGTATCTTCTGGGACAACGCCTACTGCGTGCACGACCTGTACGACGAGACCGACGAGCTCGCAAACATCTTTGACCTCGCTCGCGCGGCGGGCACCGAGGACCGCGTGGTGGCATTTGCCTCGACGTCCAAGATCACCTTCCCGGGCGCCGGTATCGGCTTTATCGGTGCGAGCCCCGCGGTCATCGCCGAGTTCTCCAAGCGCCTGAAGGCCGGCCTCATCAGTGCCGACAAGCTCAACCAGCTGCGTCACGTGCGCTTCCTTCCCACCATCGAGGCGGTCAAGGAGCACATGAAAAAGCATGCCGAGTTCCTGCGCCCGCGCTTTGAGGCTGTCGAGCGCAAGCTCACCGAGGGCTTGGGCGACACGGGCTGCGCCACCTGGACGCACCCCCGCGGCGGCTACTTTGTAAGCTTCGATGGTCCCGAGGGTTCAGCCCAGAAGGTCGCCGCGCTCTGCGCCGACCTGGGCGTCAAGCTCACGCCGGCTGGTGCCACCTGGCCTTATGGCAAGGACCCGCGCGACACCAACATCCGCATCGCGCCGAGCTATCCCACGGTCGAGGACCTGGAGGCCGCGCTCGATGTGCTGGTGCTGGCCGTCAAGCTTGTCGCTGCCGAGCTTGCGCGTGCCGAGCGCGCCTAACGCGCGGCTTCCCGTACTATCCGCACTTTCGATACGTAAAGGAGCGTATACATGGATTTGGGTATTTCCACCAACCCCACGCCAGAGCTCTACACCATTAAGGTAACCGGCGAGATCGATATCTCTAACGCCGATAGCCTGCGCAATGCCATCGACCTGGCGCTCGAGCAGCCCACTGAGGCCGTTGAGCTCGATTTTGCCCAGGTGAGCTACATCGATTCGACGGGCATTGGCGTGCTCGTGGGCGCCGCACACCACGCGGTCGACCACGGCAAGCGCTTTAGCTGCACCAATGTGCAGCCCCCGGTGATGCGCGTGGTTCAGCTGCTGGGTGTCGACCAGGAGATTTCGATCACCGCTGCATAATCTTTGCCCCCAAAAGGGCGTGCCATTTGGCATATGTTTGTGATGCGCTCGGACGTTTTGGCGTCCGGGCGCTATACTTGACCGAATGAATAGACGAGTTCCGGCCGAATGGCGCGGTGCGGGCTCGACTCACATCGAGCCTTGGAGGTATGTGTGTTTGGTATTGGAGAGGGTGAGCTCGCGATCATCGTGGTCTTCGGCTTTTTGCTGTTTGGCCCGGATAAGCTCCCGCAGATGGGCCGCACAATCGGCCGTGCCATCCGTCAGTTCCGCGAGACGCAGGAAAAGATGACGGCCGTTGTTCAGTCCGAGATTATCGATCCGGTAAGTGAGGCCGCTTCGGCACCGGTCAAGCCCAAGAAGACTGCCGTCGATGACGATTCCGATGCGGACGAGGATGCCGCCGAGACGGCAGCGCCCGCAAAGAAGGAGACCTTTGCCGAGCGTCGCGCTCGTCTTGCTGCCGAGAAAGCCGCGAGCGAGGCTGCCGCCGAGGGCGAGGGTGCTGCTGAGGAGTCCGAGGCCGAGGGTGCCGAGCCTGCCGCTGCCGTCGAGCCTGTCGTCGAGCCCGAGCCTGCTGCAGAGCCGGAGCCCGAGCCCGAGCCGGCAGAGCCCACGACGGCTGACCTCTACGCCCGTCGTCCCCGCAAGCGCAAGGCCGTCGTCGACCAGCTCGCTCGCGAGCTCGAGGCCGAGGACGACGCCGCTGCCGCCGATGCCCCTAAGGGAGGCGATGAGTAATGCCTATCGGACCTGCGCGCATGCCGCTCTTCGATCACCTGGGCGAGCTCCGTCGCCGCCTGACCATCGTGGTCGTGTCGGTGTTTGCCGCCGCCATCGTGCTGTATTTCGCCACGCCCGTGGTGCTCGACATCCTGGAAGACCCCATCCGCTCCTTTGTGCCGGACGGTAAGTTCTACATCACCACCACGCTCGGCGGCTTTGGCCTGCGCTTCTCGCTGGCCATCAAGATGGCCGTGGTCATGTGCACGCCCATGATCATCTGGCAGATTCTGGCATTTTTCCTGCCGGCACTGCGTCCCAACGAGCGCAAATGGGTCGTGCCCACGGTGCTCGCCTCGACGGTGCTGTTCTTCCTGGGTGCCATCTTCTGCTATTTCATCATCATCCCGGCGGGCTTTGAGTGGCTTATCGGCGAGACCTCGGCCGTCGCCACGGCGCTGCCCGACCTGGAGAACTACGTCAACATGGAGCTGCTCTTTATGATCGGCTTTGGCGTGGCGTTTGAGCTGCCGCTCATCATCTTCTACCTGTCCGTCTTCCACATCGTGTCCTACGCGGCCTTCCGCGGCGCCTGGCGCTACGTGTACGTGGGCCTGCTTGTGGGCTCGGCTGTGATTACGCCCGACGGCTCGCCCGTTACGCTGGGCCTCATGTATGGTGCCCTGCTCTCGCTCTACGAGATTTCGCTCGCCATTGCCCGCGTGGTCATTACCGCGCGCGAGGGCAAGGAGGGCTTGTTTGTGAGCCGTCTGGACCTGTTCTCGGACGATGAGGACGACGAGGAGTAAATCGGTATGCACGAGGTTGGCATTGTCAACGGCATACTCGATACAGTGATTCGCGCGGCGCGTGGGGCGGGGGCCTCGCGCGCCGTTTTGGTAACGCTGCGTATCGGGGATATGACCGAAGTTGTGCGCGAGGCGCTGGACTTTGCGTGGGAGACATTTCGCGATGAGGACCCGCTCACGCGGGGCTGCGAGCTCGCGGTTGAGGAGATTCACCCACAAAGTGAATGCCTGGACTGCGGCGAGGTCTTCGACCACGATCGCTTCCACTGTCGCTGTCCCCAGTGTGGTGGTGCCAACGTGCGCCTACTGCACGGCCGCGAGCTCGATATCGCGAGTATCGAAATCGAAACCCCCGACGATTAGCCCGCTAGCCATCTGGTGATGGGGTATAAAGGGGCCAAAGTAAGGAGCGCTAAGTATGGCTGAGAAAACGATTGATATCGCGTCGCCGATTCTGTCGCGCAACGAGCGCCTGGCAGATCAGCTGCGTCAGCGATTTAATGAGACAAACACCTATGTGATCAACGTCTTGTCGAGCCCCGGTTCGGGCAAGACCACCACGATCCTGGGCACCAACGAGCGCCTGCGTGACAAGGCCGGCCTGCGCTGTGCCGTCATCGAGGGCGATATCGCCTCGGATGTCGACGCCATCACCATGAAGGAAGCCGGCATGCCCGCCATCCAGATCAACACGGGCGGCCTGTGCCACCTCGAGGGCAACATGATCATGGAGGCCGTTGACGCGTTTGACCAGGCTGTGGGTCTGGAAAACATCGACGTCATCTTTATCGAAAACGTGGGTAACCTGGTCTGCCCAGTCGACTTTGACCTGGGCGAGAACCTGTCCATCATGATTCTTTCGGTGCCCGAGGGCGACGACAAGCCTATCAAGTACCCGGGCATCTTCCAGCACGCTGGCGCGCAGCTGCTCAATAAGGTCGACGTGGCCCCGGCTTTCGATTTTGACATGGATAGGTATACTAAGACACTCGATGACCTCAATCCGCAGGCGCCGCGGTTTGCCGTGAGCGCGCGCAAGGGCGAGGGCATGGATGCCTGGTGCGATTGGCTCATCGGGCAGATCGAGCAAGCAAGGGCGTAAATCGGCCGCCATACGGGCGGGCGTAGCCGCAGAGACACGAGATAGGAGCCTCTTTTGAAGCTCATCATCGCCGAGAAAAACGACGCTGCGCGTCAGATCGCCGAGCGTCTGTCCACGGGCAAACCAAAAAAGGATAAGGTGTACAACACCGCCATCTACCGTTTTGAGTGGAAGGGCGAGGAGTGCGTGACCATCGGCCTGGCCGGTCACATCCTTGCGCCCGATTTTTGCGACAGCGTGCTGTTCGATAAAAAGCTGGGCTGGTATTCGGTTACTGAGGACGGCGAGATGCTGCCGGCCGACATGCCCGATGGCCTGGCTCGTCCGCCTTACGACACCAAGCGTAAGCCGTTCCTTGCCGACGGCATCTCCATCAAGGGCTGGAAGCTCGAGAGTCTGCCGTATCTCACCTGGGCACCCGTCATTAAGCTGCCGGCCGAGAAGGAGCTCATCCGCTCGCTCAAGAACCTCGCCAAAAAGTCCGACAGCGTCATCATCGCTACGGACTTCGATCGCGAGGGCGAACTGATCGGTTCGGACGCCCTCAACAAGGTGCGCGAGGTTGCGCCGGACTTGCCGGTTGCCCGCGCCCAGTATTCTTCGTTTACCAAGGCCGAGATCACGCAGGCCTTCGATAATCTCGTCTCGCTCGACCAGAATCTGGCCGACGCCGGCGAGAGCCGCCAGCACATCGACCTTATCTGGGGCGCGGTGCTCACGCGCTATCTGACGCTCGCCAAGTTCGGCGGCTTTGGCAACGTGCGCTCCGCCGGCCGCGTGCAGACGCCGACGCTTGCCCTGGTGGTCGAGCGCGAGCGCGAGCGCATGGCGTTTGTGCCCGAGGACTATTGGCAGATCCGCGGCATGGGCGCCGCGCAGGGTGCTGCCGAGGACGACCGCTTTAAGATTGCGCACAAGACGGCACGCTTTACCGACAAGGATGCTGCCGAGACGGCATACGGCCATGTCGACGGCATTACGACGGCAACCGTCGCCGCGGTGACCAAGCGCTCACGCAAGCAGCAGCCACCCACGCCGTTTGCGACCACCTCGCTGCAGGCTGCCGCCGCAGCCGAGGGCATCTCGCCTGCGCGTACCATGCGCATCGCCGAGTCCCTCTACATGGCGGGCCTCATCAGCTACCCGCGTGTCGACAACACCGTGTACCCCGCGACGCTCGATCTGGGCGCCGTGGTGAGCGACCTGGCAAAGATCAACCCGGCGCTGGCGCCCGTGTGCAAAAAGGTGCTCGCCGGCCCCATGAAGCCCACGCGCGGCAAAGTCGAGACCACCGACCACCCGCCTATCTACCCCACGGGCGAGGGCGATCCGTCCACGCTTGATGGCGGCCAACGCAAACTCTACGATCTTATCGCCCGCCGCTTCCTGGCGACGCTTATGGGTCCCGCGACCATCGAGAACACCAAGCTCGAGCTCGACGTGAACGGTGAGCCGTTCGTGGCTTCGGGCGATGTGCTCGTGACCCCGGGTTTCCGCGAGGCATACCCGTACGGACTCAAGCGCGACGAGCAGATGCCGCCGCTGGAGCAGGGCGATACGGTTGATGTGTTCGACATTAAGCTCGAGGCAAAGCAGACCGAGCCGCCCGCACGCTACAGCCAGGGTAAACTCGTGCAGGAGATGGAGAAGCGCGGCTTGGGCACCAAGTCCACGCGCGCGAGCATCATCGAGCGCCTGTACGCCGTGCGCTACCTCAAAAACGATCCCGTGGAGCCGAGTCAGCTGGGCATCGCCATCATCGATGCGCTGACGCAGTTTGCCCCGCGCATCACGAGCCCCGATATGACCAGCGAGCTCGACGGCGACATGACCCGCGTCGAGCGCGGCGAGGACACCGAAGAGCATGTCGTGACGCACTCGCGCGCACTGCTGGCCGGCGTGCTCGACGAGCTGCTCAAGCATACGCAGGAGCTGGGCGACGCTATCAGCGACGCCGTCACGGCCGATGCACGCGTGGGCGCCTGTCCCAAGTGCGGCAAGGACCTGGTTATGAAGACGAGCGCCAAGACCCGCGGCAGCTTTATCGGCTGCATGGGATGGCCCGACTGCGATGTGACCTATCCGGTGCCGAGCGGCGTCAAGGTGAGCCCGCTCGAGGGCGAGGCGGCCGTGTGCCCCGAGTGCGGCGCGCCGCGCATTAAGTGCCAGCCGTTCCGCCAGAAGGCCTTCGAGATTTGCGTGAACCCCACGTGCCCCACCAACTACGAGCCCGACCTTAAGGTGGGCGAGTGCAAGGTGTGCGCCGAGGCCGGACGCCATGGCGACCTGATCGCGCACAAGAGCGAGAAGAGCGGCAAGCGCTTTATCCGCTGCACCAACTACGATGACTGCGGCGTGAGCTATCCTCTGCCGGCGCGCGGTAAGCTCGAGGCGACGGGTGAGACCTGCCCCGAGTGCGGCGCCCCCATCGTGGTGGTCAACACGGCGCGCGGCCCGTGGCGCATCTGCGTGAACATGGACTGCCCGACCAAGGAGAAGAAGCCCGCCCGCGGCCGCAAGACTACGACCAAGGCGAGCACGGCGAAGAAGACCACGGCAGCAAAGAAGACTGCTGCCAAGAAGACGACGTCCAAGAAGTCGACCACCAAGAAGGCGGCCGCCGACAAGTAGCGGCGCAGCCGAATCATTGCCCAAAACAAAAAACGAGCGAGGGTCTCATGATCCTCGCTCGTTTTTTATCCGGCAGTTAGGGACGCTCCTTTTCTGCCGGCAGTTTAGGAACGTCCCTAACTGCCGGCTCTGGAACGACAAAGCGGCTACTTTACCTCGACGGGTGCGGCGCCGGGGTAGCGGTCCTCAAAGTCCAGACGGTATTTGTTGTCGTTGGTGCCCGCTACGTTGTCGCGCGCCAGCGGCGCCACGATCTCATTCTTGTGATCCGCAGGCTTGGTGTATTTCAGGCTGATCTCCCAGGCATCACAGATTGCGTCAATGCGGTGATCCAGGTCGTCATACAGGGCAACGATGTCTTTCCAGGAACTGTAGTTCTTAGAGCTCGTCGGGACGTCCAGGTCCTCGACGATGTCGTAATACTGCTCGATGGTGTCCTCTGTGCGCTCGGCGACGTCGGCGAGATTTTGACGGGTGGTGCGATCTTCTTCCAGATAGCTGCCGTTGAAGTTCTGCGCGCAGCCACGGACGTAGTTGTCGAGGTCTTCGAGCAAGTCGTAGTATTCGCTCAGTCGGCGGTAGAGGTTCTGCTCGGAGAGCGTTGCTTCGCCGCCATCCTCGTCGTCATCGTCATCATCGTCGTACAGGCTGTTGGGATCGCCGAGAGGCTTTAGGTCATCTTCGTCGACGTCATGGTGCAGCTTAGCTACCTCGGCAGCCGTCTGCGTGGCGGCGTTGTCGAAAGGTCTGATTGCAAAGAAGATGACCAGGGCGATGATGATCGCCACCAGCACAACGATAACGGCGATAAGCGGCCCGGTGCCGCTCTTTTTGGGAGCGGGGGTCTGTGGCGAAGCGGGCGCGTATGCGGGAGCCGGCTGCTGTTGGGGCGAGCCGCTCGCGACGGGTATGCGCTGCGTGGTCTCGACGGCCGCGGGGCTTGCGGCGGGGTCGGGTCGATAGGCGAGGGGGTCGTCCGCCTTGGCTTGCGGCGTATCGAGGGAACCGGTCTGCTCAAAAGCGGGCTGGCTATCGCTCGCGACTGTTTGCTCAACGGGTGCACCGCACGAGGTGCAGAACTTGGCATTATCTGCAAGAAGCTTGCCGCACGAGGCGCAATACCGAGACATTGCCACTCCTTTCGCCACATTTCAATGCAATACGACGATTATACCCAGCGCACAAAATTCCCCATCATAAGTTGCGGTGAAATAGGGACTGTTTGGCGGTCTCAGAGCTTCAATCAGTCCCTATTTCACCGCAACTTTGGAAAGGCACCATTAGCCATTGGGGACGCGCCGGACGCTGGGGTATCATGGCTTGGTTGATATATCTGCATTTACGCGCCTTGTAGGAAGGGGCTGCGCCCATGGCTTTTGAGCCCGCTCAACATAGCTTTATCACGCTCGAGGGCGTCGATGGCGCCGGCAAGTCCACGCAGGCGCGCCTGCTTGCCCGCGCTCTTGAACTCGCCGGCTACCAGGTTGTGAGCCTGCGCGAGCCGGGCGGTACCGCCATCAGCGAAAAGATCCGTGCTCTGCTGCTCGACCCCGCCAACACGGCGATGGGCGACACCTGCGAGCTGCTGCTCTACGAGGCAGCGCGTGCCCAGCTGGTGCACGAGGTCATCGCCCCCGCCCTTGCGGCCGGCAAGGTGGTCCTGTGCGACCGTTTCTACGATTCCACGACCTGCTATCAGGCGTTTGCCGATGGTCTCGACCGTCAGATGGTACGCGATGCCAACAACCTGGCTGTCGCCGGTACGCATCCGGCGCTCACGCTCGTCTACCACATCACACCCGAGCAGGCGGCGCTACGCATGGCAGCCCGTGGCGCGGCAGATCGCATGGAGGCAAAAGGCATGACCTTCCAAGAGCGCGTCTACCAGGGATTTTGCGCCATTGCCGCCGAGGAACCAAACCGCGTAAAACTCATCGACGCCACTGCGACCGTCGAGGAAGTCTTCGAGAAGACGGTCGAGCAGATTCGCGCATACGGTCTCGACATTCCGCAAGACGCCGTCACCGCCGCGCTTGCCCAGGAGGCCGAGTAACATGGCCCCCGCTCAGGCAAGCCTGCTGGCCAAGCTCGACACCCAAGAGCGCGTGCGCGACTTTTTGACCAATGCCGTCGCCAGCGGTCGCGCATCGCACGCCTACCTGTTTTTGGGCGCGCCCGGCGCGGGCAAGCTCGACGCCGCGTGGGCGCTCGCCCAAGCCTTCCTGTGCGAGCAGGATGGCTGCGGCTCATGCGATAGCTGCGTGCGCGTCGCCCGCCATACGCACCCCGACGTGCACTATTACACGCCCGAGAGCGCCACGGGCTACCTCATCGCCCAGACCCGCGAGCTGCTCGACGACGTTCCGCTGGCGCCCATCCGTGCCAAGGCCAAGGTCTACATCATCGACCGTGCCGAGCAACTGCGCGCCAACACCGCCAACGCACTGCTCAAAACACTCGAGGAGCCGCCCGAGGGCGTTATGTTCATCCTGCTGGGCACCTCGGCAGACGTGATGTTGCCCACCATCGTGAGCCGCTGCCAGTGCGTGCCGTTTCGGCTGGTATCGCCCGTCGTCGCCGCGCAGGCCGTGAGCCGCGCCACCGGTCAGGACCCTGCGCGTTGCCGCATGGCCGTCGCCGTAGCGGGAAGCCCCACGCGTGGCATCGAGTTCCTCAAGAGCGCCGAGCGCCAGGACGCCCGCCGTCAGATGGTTCGCGCCATCGATTCGCTTATCGCCGCCGACGAGGCCGACGTGCTCAGCCGCGCCAAGTCACTCATCGTCGCCGTTAAGGCGCCGCTCGCCGAGGTCAAGTCCACGCAGGAAAAGGTGCTCGAGCAAAACGCCGATTACCTGTCGCGTGGAGCATTGAAGCAGCTTGAGGACCGCAACAAGCGCGAACTCAACGCGCGCGAGCGTTCGGGTATCATGGAAGCGCTGGCGAGCGCGCGGACGCTCATGCGCGACGTGCTGCTGACGCTTCAGGATGAGGCGGCCGACGTCGTGAACGAGGATGTGCGCGACACGATCGGGCGGCTTGCCGCGGCGACGAATGTTGCGGGTGCCACCCGGGCGCTCGAGGCAGTCGCGACCGCTGAGCGCAACATCGCCAGAAACGTTACTCCCCAGCTGGCCATCGAGGTCATGCTGTTCGATATCAGGAAGGCACTGAAATGCCGTTAGTCGTACCCGTTAAGTTTACCTACGCCTCGCGCGACCTGTGGTTCGACCCACAGGATCTGGATATCCTCGAGGCCGATTATGCTATCTGCTCCACCGAGCGCGGAACCGAGATCGGCCTGGTCACGGCCGATCCCTTCGAGGTGCCGCTCGACGAAATCGGTCAGCCGCTCAAGCCCGTGTTGCGCGTAGCGAGCGACATCGACCTGCAGCTTGCCGACGACCTGGCTATCCAGGGTGACGAGGCCATGGTCGACTTCCGCCGTCTGGTCAAGGAGCTCGACCTCGAGATGAAGCCGGTCGGCGTCGAGTACCTGTTTGGCGGCGAGAAGGCTGTGTTCTACTTTGCTGCCGAGGAGCGCGTCGATTTCCGTCAGCTCGTCAAGGACCTGTCCTCGACGCTGCACATTCGCGTCGACATGCGCCAGATCGGCGTGCGTGACGAGACCCGCCTGGTGGGCGGCTATGCCCAGTGCGGCCAGGAGCTCTGCTGCACGCGCTTTGGCGGACAGTTTGAGCCGGTTTCGATTCGCATGGCAAAAGAGCAGGACCTGCCGCTCAACTCGTCCAAAATTAGCGGCGTCTGCGGCCGCCTGATGTGCTGCCTGCGCTACGAGTTCGAGGCGTACAAGGACTTTAAGAGCCGCGCGCCCAAAAAGAAGACGCTTATCGATACGCCGCTTGGCAAGGCGCGTATCCAGGAATATGACACGCCGCGTGAGCAGCTGGTGTTGCGCCTGGAGAACGGCAAAGTCTTTAAGGTCAACCTGGCCGACATGACCTGCTCGGAGGGCTGTAAAAAGAAGGCCGCCGAGCAGGGCTGCAACTGCCGCCCCGACTGCGTGACGCGCGATGTGCTCGAGCGTATCGAGTCGCCCGAGATGCGCTTGGCGCTTATGGAGCTCGACCGCGAGAACGGCGTCGACGTGGGCGATGGCCTGTCGAGCGCCGACCGTCTGGCGGGGACGACGATGCCCAAGCGCCGCCGTCGCGATGCGGACGCCGATACCCGTGCGGGTCAGAGCCAGGGCGAGGGTCGCGGCCGCGGTAAGGGTCGCGGCAAGGCCGAGGCACCCGAGGCCGAGGAGGCTGCCGGTGGACGTCGCCGCCGCAAGCGCTCGGGTTCGGGCGATACCGGCGAGGCCGCTCCCGCAGGCAAGAATTCCCCCCGCGAGCGCGAGGCTCAGCAGCCCCAGCAGCAAAACCGCGGCGGTGGCATGAATCCCACGCGCCGTCGCCGCCGTCATCTGTCGAGCGAGGAGCGCGAGGACGCCTTCCGCGCCGCAGCCGCTCGCGAAGCCGGTGCCGCCCCCAAGGGTGGTTCGGGTTCCGATACGCCTGCCGACAAGGGTGGCAAGCAGCGCAACGATGACGAGCGCGCCCCGCGTCCGCGTCGTCGCCATTCCTCGGGCACGCAGCAAAAGCCCTCGGTGCCCTCCGTGGCCGATCAGGTCTCGGATGGCGAGGTCAAGGTCACGCGCCGTCGCCCTGGAGATGGCGGAGGGGCGGCTGCCAAGGCCGCGCGCGGCGCTGCTCGCGACGAACGCGAGTCGCGCGAAGATCGTGGTGGCGAGGGTTCGGCCGACCAGGGCCAGAAGCGCCGTCGCCGTCGTCGTTCCCGCAAGCCGCGTCAAGATGGTGGCGAGGGCTCGACCCAAAACTCGTCCGCACCGCAACCGCCCACCGGCGAATAGCACCCGCAAACGGATTTAACCTGTCTGGCCCCAAACGCGTCGGGGTACCATAGCGCTGAATCGACAACCCTCCCTGCGACCGAGCGTAGGGAGGGTTGTGTCGTGAAGAGACATTTGAATGTGTTGGGATGCCTGCAAGGTACCGGCATCCTACCGTTTGCGGACGAATTGCTACCGTTTGCCGAGCGGGCGGCGCACGAGGCGCTTGAGGCGTTGTCGCCCACGCGATGCGCCGGCTGCGAGCGCGCCGGTGCGCTTATTTGCCAAGACTGCTTGGCGGCGCTTGCGCTCATCGACCCGCGGCATAGCTGCACTCGATGCGGCGCCCCGTTTGGAGACTTGCTGTGCACCGAGTGCTCGGTCGAGGGCTCGTCCTCGGCGATGGCCGAAGCACTCGACCGGTGCCTGGCATGTGCCGTTTACACGCATCCGCTGCCGCGGATCATTAAAGCGTACAAAGACGCGGGCGAGCGACGCCTGGCGCCGTATCTGGCAGAGCTGCTATACGACACCGCCTTACATGCCCAGGCCGCGGCACCCGATCGCTTAGGCGGTGTGTTGTCCGGCGCCGATGCCGTGGTGTTTGTGCCCGCGACGGCGGCGGCGTTTCGGCGGCGCGGCTTCGATCATATGGAAGCCATCGCGCGCCCATTTTGCGGGCTGTCGGGTGTTCCGCTGCTCGACGCCCTCGTTAAGTACGGCCATGGCGACCAACGTGAACTCGGTCGTGAAGAACGCCGTGAACGCGCCCGAGGCATGTACGAGACCGTTGAGGACGTGCGGGGCCGCCGCCTGCTGCTTATCGACGACGTTATCACCACGGGTGCGACGATGGCAGCGGCTTCGGCGGAACTCAAGCGCGCCGGTGCCGCGGCCGTTGATGGCCTTGCTATCGCACGCGTTTGGTAGGGGTGATTCGTGTGGCGGTAAAGATTGAGCGGTGCAACGAGCCGACAGGCGAACAGCTAGCGGCTTCCATAATCCTAACAGGCGCCTCGGCGCTACGCATGATGCGCGCCGAGCGCCGGCAGATGGGCTACATCGGCTGGAAGGACCTTGAGCCCGATGAAGAGCGCCGCGTGCTGTGTACGTCATCGCCTTCGACCGAGGATATCAATCTTTCCGACTTGGTGCGAATTGGAGCCAAAAGCGGCGAGGTGCAAGAAGATCTGTGCTTGCTGGTGGGATCTGCGGCGCAGCGCCGACGCATGCCTGGCGTGGGCTGGTCCGTGTGTTCCGGGTTGCCTGTCGGCTCGATTCTAGAGGTGGAACCGGGGGTGTACAGCCTATCTCCCGAGGCCCTTTGTGTTGCCGTCGCTCGCGAGGTCGGCTGTATCCAGGCGTTTGCCCTGGCCCAGGAACTGTGTTCCAAGATTTCACTGAGCGATCGCGGGAAGTATCTACCTCCCTATACCTCGCCTGTTGCGAATAGGCTTGCAAAGGACAAGGACCAACCGGCAGACGTGGGCTACTTTGAAGTCGAGCCGGTGCTGACGCCCGATCGCCTGGCAGATTACCTTGCGGCATGCAAGGGGAGTGCGGCCAAACAGCTGCTGCGCCTGTGTCCCTACCTGTCAGAAAACCTGCGCTCACCCATGGAGTGCATCATGCTCGCTCTGTTTTCGCTTCCGTTTTCCTATGGCGGATTTGCCTGCGGTCCCTTTAAGACCGACTACAAGATCGAGTTCGATGACCGCGCGCAGGCAATCTCGGGGATGCCGCATGCAGTTTGCGATGCGTACCAGGAAACAGCCCGGTTTGACCTGGAATACAACGGTGAGCTGGGTCATTCCTCTCGAAGGGGACGTGTCCATGATGAAAAACGCAACACGGGCTTGATTACTATGGGAATCGAGGTCGCGACGGTCAATAACGAGATACTTTGCGACATGGAGGCAATGGAGGCACTCGCATGGCGCATCCACCAGCGTATGCGAAAGCGGTACCGGAATCGTGTCGATGCCCGCAGGAAGAAGCAAGAAGCGCTGCTTAACACGCTGCGGGCGTGTTTTGGGCTTAAGCCGGTCTAATTCACGTCGAAAGGAGGAGGGGGGGGGTTAATCATATGCCCTGGCCAAAAAATGGCAAATATGAGTACTGTCACTAAATCAGTAACAGCAAAATCAAAGAATTTAGGACTCGGAGGCGGCGTAAAGAAAGAAGATAATAAACAAACGTAGAATAACTAAGCATCAGATTGGCGACACTAAGCGCAAAATCTGTCAGAGAGGCCAAAATTGCCTGTTACAAAATTGGTAACAGTACTCATATTTGCCATTTTTTGGCCAGGGCACCCTGAGGCGGGCACCCCGGAGCTCCCCGTAGGGGAGCGACGGGCTCAATCAGGACACGAATGGTCCGCTCCGACCTGCAAAATCTGTGCTCACGGTGCGAATGACGCCCCTAACCTTAAACTTTAGCTTGAACTTAGCTATAATGCGCTACGTTCCTGCCAGGCTGTGGTTGCGGACGGACGAAATGTCCATCCTAGTCCAAGACAGACGCGGTCAAAGGGATCCACGTAAGCGACCGCGTGCGCGCGGCGCGATCATGGCGCGTCCTAGATGTAAGCCGCACCGTCCGTTCTACTTTCTTTGGGGCAATACCGCCTCGCGGGCGAGCGGGCCAGTCGTGAAGGTGGTTACGGCCTCCCGAGCAAACACCCCGGTGCGCAAGTGTGGGGTCAAATACCAGGTCAGCTGGTGGGAACACCCGTTATTCCGCGCAACGCACGGATTGTATACGACACAGAAGGCAGGGTAGTGGACATGGTGAGGGGCAGCTTGATGCACGCGGCTCGGTTAGGTGCTGGGACCGCGGCGGTCATTGCCGTATTGGGCTTGAGCGGATGCGCGTTCAATCCACTGTCCACGTTCACGACACCCACGATTGACCAGATCGAGCGCGAGACCGTTACCCCTACGGTGTCGGACGATGCCCTGGTCACTCCCGGCACCCTGACGGTTGCCCTCGATACCTCCGATGCCCCGCAGGCCATGCAGGGCGCCGATGGTAACCTCACGGGCTACGCGGTCGATGCTGCCCGCGCCCTTGCAAGCCGTATGGGCCTTAAGGTTGCCTTCGTCGATGCGTCTTCTGCCGATTCCGCGCTTGGCGACAAAAAGGCCGACATCTTCATTGGCGACATCAATTCCACGGATGGTGACATCAGCACGCTTGGTACTTGCCTGTACGACGCTGCGGCAGTGTTCGGAAAGACGAGCGACGGCGAGTCGCTGAGCGTTTCCACCGAAACGCTTAACGCCGCTACCCTGGGCGTTCAGACCTCTTCGGCCTCGCAGGAAGCGCTCGCCAAGCAGAGCATCACGGCCAACCAAAAGACCTTTTCCAACATCAACGAGTGCTTTGAGGCACTCGAGTCCGGCGAGATCGACTACGTGATTTGCGATTCCACGGCCGGCGGCTACCTTGCGCGCCTGATGAGCCAGATCTCTTACGTCGGCGCGCTCGAGACGCCCTCGACGCTCGGCGTCGCGGGCCTCGCGGCCAACGATGAGCTATGCCGTGCCGTGAGCGATGCCCTCGACGGTATCACGGTCGATGGCACGCTCGAGGCGGTCCACTCCATCTGGTACGGCACGATGCCCTATGACCTCACCACCAAGACGGTCTCGGGCGCCGACGTGCAGCCGACCGACACCGGATCCAGCGAGTCTGCATCCTCCGATTCGAGCAGCGAGGGTGCAACCTCCGAGGATAAATCGTCCGGCCAGGAGGGTACTATCACCGATGACGACATTAACAAGCTCAATAGCTAGTTATTGCTAGGGGTGGCGTCTCCTATGCGCTAGGAGAGATGCCTCTTCACGGTTTCAACACGCATTGCCGGGCTTTCCCAACAGGGGAGCCCGGCTTTTTCGTTTCCATAAAACCAGCAGGTCAAAGCCAATTTCCGGGACCAAATACAAAGTCGCCGTCGCCCTCCCATAGCGCACTTTGCCACAGAAAAGTGCGAGACTTCGGTATGCGGTATCAAGCAATCGTTATTCGGGTCTTTGGGAATCCGCGTGATTAAATGCACGGCAATGGGTACATAGCCAGTACAGTAAGTCCCCGAGGCAGATTGGAGCCACGTATGGATATCAAGGTTTCTGGACGCAAGACGACGGTAACCGATGCTCTGCGTGCGCATGTGGATGAGAAGATCGGCGAGGCGCTCAAGGTTTTCGATATCGAGCCCATGACGGTCGACGTTGTACTTCGCTATGAGAAGAACCCCTCGAACCCCAACCCGGCAATCGTCGAGGTTACGGTTCGTGCCCGCGGTTCGGTGATTCGCGTTGCCGAGCACGGTGCAGATATGTACGCCGCCATCGACCTCTCCGCCGATAAGGTCACCCGCCAGCTGCGCAAGTTCAAGACCAAGGTCGTGGACAACCGCCAGGGCGGTGCCAGCGCAGCGGATGTCGCACCGGTCGAGCGCGTCGAGGATCTGGCCGACCTGCTGCTGCCCGAGGAGGAGGACGACCTACTCGTCCGCGAGAAGGTCATCGATGTCACCCCGATGACTGAGGAGCAGGCGCTGGTGCAGACCGATCTGCTCGGCCACGACTTCTACGTGTTCGAGAACGCGACGACTGGCCTCATCAATGTGGTGTATCACCGTAAGAATGGTGGATATGGCATCATCAAGCCCCGCATCGAAACACTTGACGAGTAAAATACGTTAACTTGCATGAGTTAACGGTTGGCGGCCATCCCATGCGGGTGGCCGCCTTTTTACGTAAGGAGTTGCTTTGATGGACAAGGCCGCATCCGCCGGTCATTCGGACCGTTGCCGCATCGTCGTCGATACTTGCTGCGACTTTAGCCCCGAGGTCGCCGCGAACCTCGATGTCGATATCCTGGGTTTCCCCTTCATTATCGATGGCGAGGAGCGCACGGATGACATCTGGTCGAGCATCACACCCAAGGAGTTCTACGACCGCATGCGCGCCGGCGCTCGCGTGTCTACCTCCGCCGTGTCGCTCGGTCGCTATATCGAGTTCTTTACCGAGTGTGCCAAGGAGGGCACGCCCACGGTCTACCTGTGCTTTACCTCGGCGCTGTCGTCGAGCTACAACTCCGCGTGCCAGGCGGCAGATGCCGTGCGCGCCGAGTATCCCAACTTTGAGCTCTACGTGGTCGACAACGCTCTGCCCTGCGCGACCGGCGCGCTCCTGGCGCTCGAGGCCGTGCGCCAGCGCTCGGCGGGACTCACCGCCAAGCAGCTGGTCGACTGGGCAAACGAGGCAAAGACCTACGTCCACGGCTACTTTACGCTCGAGAGCTTCGACGCGCTGGCTGCCGGCGGCCGCATTCCGCCCGCGGCGGCGCAGCTCACGGCAAAGCTCGATGTCAAGCCCGAGCTCTCCTACGACCTTGCCGGCTCGCTGTCGCTGATTGGCGTCAACCGCGGCCGCAAGAAGGCGCTCAAGTCCATCCTCAAGTCGTTCCGCGAGAACTACGTGCCCGACCGCACCATGCCCATCGCCATCATGACGGCCGATGCCGAAAAGGACGGTGACTGGCTCGAAGCCGCCATCCGCAAGGAGGAGGGCTGCGCCGACGTCACGATCATTCGCAGCTCCGTGGGTCCCACCATTGGCTCGCACGTGGGCCCCGGCATGGTGGCCTGCGCGTTTTGGGGCAAGAATCGCGCCGAGAAAGCCTCGCTTTCCGACCGCATCGCGCGCCGCGTGCGAGGCGAGTAGGTAGGCGCTGCGGCTGCAAGTGCCCTCAAGTCACGGCCGAAACGCTGGCACCGAGTATTTTAACCTGGTAACAACACCCAACCCAAAAGGAAAGGTTTCATGGCAAACAAGCTCTCCGTCGCATTCATCGGCACCGGAATCATGGGTGCCCCCATCGCCGGCCACATCCTGGACGCCGGCTACCCCGTCACGGTCAACAACCGCACCAAGTCCAAGGCCGCCGCGCTTATCGAGCGCGGCGCCGTCTGGGCCGATACGCCGGCCGAGGCCGTGGCGAACGCCGATGTCGTCTTTACCATGGTGGGCTATCCCTCCGAGGTCGAGGAGCTCTATCTGGCGGGCAACGGCCTGCTTGCGTGCACCAAGCCGGGCGCGGTCTTGATCGATCTCACCACGAGCTCGCCCGAGCTCGCCCGTGACATTGCCGAGGCCGCCCAGGTTTCTGGTCGCATGGCGTTTGACTGCCCCGTCACCGGCGGCGAGTCGGGTGCTATCGCCGGCACGCTCACGGCTATCGTGGGCGCTACCGAGAACGACATCGCCCCGGTCCGCGACATCCTTGCCACCTTTGCGGCCAACATCTGCTGCTTCGACGGCGCCGGCAAGGGCCAGGCTGCCAAGCTCGCCAATCAGGTGTCGCTGGGCGCCTGCATGGTCGGCATGGCGGACGCCATGGCATTTGCCGAGCTGAGCGGCCTTGACCTGGAGAAGACCCGCCAGATGATCCTGGGCGGCACCGGTAAGTCCGGCGCCATGGAGAGCCTGGCGCCCAAGGCGCTCGACGGCGACTACAAGCCCGGCTTTATGGTCGAGCACTTCATTAAGGACCTGCGTCTGGCGCTCGCCTACGCCGATGATCGCGAGCTCGCGCTGCCCGGCGCCGACGTCGCCTTTACGCTCTATGACATGCTCGACGCCATCGGCGGCGCCAAGCTGGGTACCCAGGCCATCACGGTCCTCTATAAGGAGGAGGCCGACGCTATCGCCGCCGGTCTGGACTGGTCGCAGTATCGTCCCGAAGAGCACGGTGCTCACGAGGACGGCTGCGGTTGCGGCGAGCACGGCGACGATCACGAGTGCGGTTGTGGCCACCACCACGGCGAGGACCACGAGTGCTGCGGCGGCCACGGCCATGATGACGGCCACGAGTGCTGCTGCGGCCACCATCACGAGGAGTAACGCCCATGAGCTGGACGTTCGTGGTGCTTGCGCTGGTGCTCTTTCTCTTTGCGATCTACATTGGCTTTTTGTGCGGCCAGTGGGCCTGCGAAAAGCGTGTCATCACCAAACGCGACTACTGGATTGCCAACTTTGCGGGAGCGGCGGCAGTCGTCCTGCTGACCTGGGTGTTCTCGCTGTTCCCGCTGGTGCAGTTTGCGCCGATTGGCTGGCTCGGCGGCTTTATCGCCGGCCTTAAGATGAGCTTTGGCGAGTCCGTCGGCCCGTGGCGCAAGCACGACGAGGTCTTTAACGTCAACAAGGCCCATCGCGCCGCCGCCGATGCGGGCGACGCCGAGGACCGCCGTCGCGCACGCCGCAATGGCGCTGCCGACCGACAGCTCATCTCGGTCACCGATGACAGCAAGGGTGCTGGCAAGCACGCTAAGAAATAGTAAAAAGAGGTAACTATGGCAGAAAACAAAGACGAACAGCTCACCGACGAGGAGCTGGCACAGCTTCAGCTGGCAGAGGAGAATGAGAACGCCGTCGACCGTCTGGTCAAGGAACTCGGCTGCCCCACGCGCCGCATCCGCCAGTTTGCCGCGCGCGTGCTGCACCTGCTTGCCGAGCGCGATCCGCAGCGCGTCGTGCCCTGCGTGCCCGCGCTGATCGAGGCGCTCGACCGCCCCGAGGCTCAGACCCGCTGGGAGGCCCTCGATGCCCTGACGGCGCTCGCCGCCACCTGCCCCGAGCAGCTGGGCGATGCCTTTGAGGGCGCCGAGACCGCACTGTTCGATGAGATTTCCTCCACGCTGCGCTATGCCGCCTTCCGCCTGCTGTGCGTGTGGGGCGCCACGAGCGTCGAGCGCTCGCGCGAGGTTTGGCCGATCTTGGACGAGGCCATCCAGTGCTACCATGGTGACCTCGAGTATCGCGATATGCTCGGTTGCCTGTACGAGTTTGGTCAGGGCGAGATCGACGCCGAGGTCGCCGAGAAGCTCGCGCTGCGCCTTAAGTTCGATGCCGAGAACGGCAAGGGCAGCTATCTCAAGGCCCGTTCGAGCGAGATTTGCGAAATGCTTGTTAAACGTTTTGGCCTGGATCTCTCCAAAAAGAAGAAGCGTGCTAGCGTTAAAAAATCTGACGCCGCCGAAGACGAGGAGTAACAGATTATGGCGCACGATGTAGTCCTGATTCCCGGTGACGGTATCGGTCCCGAGATTACGCAGGCCATGCGCCGCGTGGTTGAGGCCGCCGGTGTCCAGATCAATTGGAATGTCCAGGAGGCCGGTGCCGGCGTCATGGACGAGTTTGGCACGCCGCTGCCCCAGCACGTGCTCGATGCGGTCGCCGAGACCAAGGTTGCCATCAAGGGCCCCATCACCACACCGGTCGGCACGGGCTTCCGCAGCGTCAACGTGGCCCTGCGCAAGCATTTCGACCTGTACGCCTGCGTGCGCCCCTGCCTGTCGCAGCCGGGCGACGGCTCTCGTTTCCGCGATGTCGACCTGGTTATCGTGCGCGAGAACACCGAGGATCTCTACGCCGGCATCGAGTTCGATGAGGGCGCTACCGAAGTCGAGGAGCTCTCGCAGCTTGTCGAGCGTTCGGGCCAAAAGACCTTCGCCGCCGATTCCGCGATCTCGATCAAGCCGATCTCTATCGCCAAGAGCCGCCGCATTGTGGAGTATGCCTTTGAGTATGCCCGCCGCTGTGGCCGTAAAAAGGTGACGGCCGTGCACAAGGCCAACATCATGAAGGCGACCGACGGCCTGTTCCTGCGCGTGGCGCGCGAGGTGGCCGCCGACTATCCCGATATCGAGTTCAACGACAAGATCGTCGACGCCACCTGCATGGGCCTGGTCCAGAACCCCAATGACTTCGATGTCCTGGTGCTGCCCAACCTGTACGGCGACATCGTGAGCGATCTGTGCGCCGGCCTGGTGGGCGGTCTGGGCATGGCCCCCGGCTCCAACATCGGTGCCGATTGCGCCATCTTTGAGGCTACGCACGGCTCCGCGCCCGATATCGCGGGCCAGGATATCGCCAACCCCACGGCCGAGATTCTGTCTGCGGCTATGATGCTCGATCATCTGGGTGAGAACGATGCGGCCAATCGTATCCGCGCCGCCGTGTCCGCCACGCTCGACGAGGGCGAGCAAGTTACCGGTGACGTGCGTCGTGCCCAGACCGGCTCCGTCGAGGGCGCTGTGGGCACGCAGACCTTTGCCGATGCCGTTATCGCGCACCTGGCCTAAGGTATGCACACTGCAAACGCCTAAATAGTACTTAAGTGTTTGCGTATAACCTAAGAATCAATACGCCCGGCGCTCTGTCGGGCGTATTCTATTGAGGACTATGTTTCCTAACAAGGAGTAACTGATATGGGTCTGATTCAAAAGAAGGACGAGAAGGACGAGATCGACGGCATCCAGATCATCGAGCGCGGCGAAGGCCCCGATGGTGATGAGGAGGAGAAGATCGATCTGGTCGCCGGTACGTCTGCCGAACATATTGCCGCCGGTACGACGGCCGAGGAGGAGGACGCTCGCCTGGAGGCAAAGATCGCCGCGGACGCCGCCGACGAGAACCTCATGCCCGAGGAGCAGGACGAGGACGACGATATCCTGGGTTCCGACGAAGACGACCGCGCATCCAAGCACAAGAAGACGATGATTGCCGCCTTCGTGGTTGCAGTCGTGATCGCTGCTGTGGTCGGCTTCTTTATCGGCAACGGTGGTTTTGGCGGCAAGGGCGTCGGCTCGGCGACCCTGTCCGAGGACCAGCTCGATTCGACCGTGGCGAGCTATAGCTACAACGGCAAGAAGAGCGACATCACCGCGCGTGAGGCCATCGAGAGCCAGTACAGCCTTGACACCGTCAAGGACGACGACGGCAACTACACCGCTCCGTCTGCCGACGTTATCCTGTCCTACGTGCGCAACCAGATTCTGCTGGACGCTGCCGAGGACGAGGGCATTACCGTCTCTTCCAAGGAAATGAAGCAGTATGCCGAGGATTCCATCGGCACCTCCGACTACAAGACCATGGCCACGCAGTACGGCGTGTCCAAGGACCAGGCCAAGCAGATCGTCCGCCAGTCCGCGACGCTGCAGAAGCTCTACAAGAAGAAGGTGGGCGATAGCTCCGCAAGCATGCCGACCGCCCCGACCGAGCCTGCTGACGGCAACGAGGAGACCGCGAGCAAGGACTACGCCGATTACATCATCAACCTTGCCGGTGACGAGTGGGATAGCGAGAAGGGCACCTGGAAGGATGCCGACAGCACCTATGCCAAGGCCTTCGCTGACGATGCCTTTACGGCCGATAGCGCTACCTATAAGCAAGCCATGACCGCCTATTACACCGCCTACCAGCAGTATTCCTCGCAGGCTTCGAGCGCCAGCTCCAAGTGGACCGAGTATGCGAACGGCCTCTACGCCAAGGCCAACATCAGCATCTACGGCCTGTTTGCGTAAGGTTTGCCTGCACTACTGCGCGCTAACCGATCTACCTGATTGAGCCCGCTAGAACGGACAACGTTCTAGCGGGCTTTTTGTTGCCGAAATCAATAGGATAGGCCTCGCGCCCGCACAAGCGCTCCATCGGGTTCCCCTAATTCATCTGGGAAAACAACTGCAAACGATTGCAAGTGACCGGTGAACGGTCGAAAACTACCGTTCACCGATAATCTCAAAACTGGTTCTAACTGGTATTAAGTCAAAAAGACCAATTCACATATCTTCACAATGACCTGCAATTTTTCTACACGCTATTTTTAGCCGCCCTGCGTTGTTTAGACACCGGGAAAGATCCGTTCTTTTGCCAAAGCGTTTCGAAACGGTTTCAAAACCGCAGGTAGAAGTGTTAACGAGCGGTAAACGGTCGAAATATCACCGTGAGCGGTGCAAAAACGTTTTACTGTTTGAATCAGCGAAAGCGATCTCTTCTGGGGTGATATAGTGACAACAACACGTCACGTGGTTACTACCAGTTTAGAAACCACTGGTCTTCAAAGAACGCTTTCTAAGAAGCTTTAAGGGCAAGTGCCCGCTGGCTTCCGAAAATCATCGGACTCAGATCGTACACACCTTCGGAAGGGAAATTTGAATGGTTGGCTTTATTCTTACCGGTCATGGACAGTTCGCACCCGGCCTTGCAAGCGCTATCGCTATGGTTGCCGGCGACCAGCCTGCTTTTACCGTCGTTCCTTTTGAGGGCGATCAGGCCGCATCCTACGGTGAGGATCTCCGCGCCGCTATTACCGCCATGCGCGAGGAGTGCGATGGCGTGCTCGTCTTTACCGACTTGCTCGGTGGTACCCCGTTCAACCAGTCGATGATGATTGCCCAGGATGTCGACAACGTCGAGGTTCTGACTGGCACCAACCTTCCCATGGTTATTGAGCTCCTGTTCCTCCGCGGCAATGCCACGCTCGCCGAGCTGTCTCTTATACACATCTCCGAGCCCACGAGACTCGACGTCATCTCGTA
>UQIQ01000006.1 GCA_900541185.1 uncultured Collinsella sp. | reverse complement strand
GAGCGTCCGGCTGATAACCGGGAGGTCACAAGTTCGAATCTTGTCAGGTCCACCACTTTCTTTCGCAATAAACACCCCAGCGAGAGCCGAGTCGCCGCTGGGGTGTTTATTACTGTCTCCGTGGGGGTTTAGCTCAGCTGGGAGAGCGCGGGCTTTGCAAGCCTGAGGTCAGGGGTTCGATCCCCCTAACCTCCACCATGATGGACCTGTAGCTCAGTTGGTTAGAGCGTCCGGCTGATAACCGGGAGGTCACAAGTTCGAATCTTGTCAGGTCCACCATCAAAACTGTGAAGAGCCCTGGGGCGTTGCCTCGGGGCTTTTTTCTTGTCTGCGATAAATCTCATTTTGGTTTTGTGTGCTGTGCGAAAGATTGGGTAGTATAGCTATTCAATGCGGCGACCTTGCCGCGTGTTAACCGCTACGTACCGGAGGTGTTCCATGGTTCGTGTCGACATAGAGACCATCGTCATGGCCGCCGGTCCCGTGCCATCGCTTATCGTGCTTCGCGAGCGCTGCAGCAAATCGGACTCGCCCGCGCCACTGCGTTCCCTTTCCATTCAAACTGGTTCGTTTGAAGCCGCTGCCATCAGCCGCGGCATCGATAGCGGCCGCGCCGAGCGCCCGATTACCCATGACCTGTTGCTCGATACTGTTGGCGCCCTGGGTGCCAAGCTCGAACGCATCGAGATCGTTCGCGCCGAGCCGCCCGTGTTTTACGCGACGGTTGTCGTGTTGGCCGATGGCAACGAGCATAAGATCGATGCGCGTCCCAGTGATGCCATTGCCCTTGCCGTGCGCAGCAATGCCCCCATGTTTGTGGAGGACGACATCATGAATCGCCTGGGCACCGTTTCTGCCCATGCCGAGGAAGTTGACGACGAGCGGGAGTTCGAGAAGTTCGACGAGTTCGTCCATACGCTCTCCCCCGATGACTTCTAAATGTGGGGCGGCCAGGCTGCGGAGCGTTCGCTGATGGCCGGCGGTATGTCGGCTGAGGCGGCGGCCATTGCGCGCGAGGCCCAGATGCGCTCGGAGGCTTCTGAGGCGGCTCGCATTGCCTATGTGACGCAGGCCCGCACGCTTCGCGAACGCCGCGGCTCGTTTATCAAGATGGTTGTCGTCTCCGCCCTTGTCGCGGCAATCTGCTCGCGCCTTCGTGGTACAGTTGGTGCGCTTGGGTTTTCGATCTCTACGGGCCTCGTGATCTGGGGTGTGGTCGATGCGGTCATGCTGACTAGTCAGATCAAGGTGCTCGACAAGCGCGCGATGGATATGATGCGCACCCGCGACGCTGCCGCTAAGATCGCCGCCGAGGCACAAGAACTGTAATGACGCCAGACTCGATGGGAAGGTCTAAAGATGGCACAGGATATGCAGGATGCCGGTAACGTCTCCGCCGAGCTCGACGCCATGGTGTGCGATCTGATCGGCGCGTTCTTGGACGACCTTGCCGCCGGCGAAAACCCCGGCGTGGTCGTGGCAATTGAGGACGCCGCTTCCAACCGTTATCTGGCGGCGCTCGATGAGGATGGCGAAGAGGCGTGCCTCGAGGCGGCCACCAACTTTATCTCCGAGCACAAGATGGGTCTTAAGGACGAGGGCCTGGGCCGTATCGCCCGCTATGCCATCGGCTATACCGGCTGCGTCGAGATTGACGGAGGCTACCACGACGCTCTGCTCGTGAGCTTCTTTGAGACTACGCTCGAGAGCGGTTTTTCGGCATATGTGCTGTATGAGGGCATGGGCGCCGGCGATGGTTTTATGTGGAGCGACCCTGAACCTGCAGGTGAGGAAACCCCTCTCATCTAAAATCGCTAAAATAAACGAGTTTTCGGTAAAAGGCTCAATATTCCCGCCGAGCGTTGCATTGCTGGGTGGGTCGCATACGCGTGCCGGTTGTATATAGATAGAAGATAGGGGAACTACATGCGCGTAGACAATCTGAGGAACATCGCCATCATCGCTCACGTCGACCACGGCAAGACGACGATGGTCGACAAGCTCCTGCGTGCCACGGACGCCTTCCGTGCCAACCAGCAGGTCGAGGACCGCGTCCTGGATTCCAACGACCAGGAGCGCGAGCGCGGCATTACGATTCTCGCCAAGAACATCTCTATCGAGTACAAGGACGTCAAGATCAACGTCATCGACACCCCGGGCCACGCCGACTTTGGCGGCGAGGTCGAGCGCGTGCTGCGTATGGCCGACGGCGCCCTGCTGCTGGTCGACGCTTTTGAGGGCCCCATGCCCCAGACCCGCTTCGTGCTGCGTCACGCTATCGACACCGGCCTTAAGATCATGATCGTCATCAACAAGATCGACCGTCCGGGTGCCAACCCCGAGAAGGCCTACAACGACTGCCTCGACCTTATGGCCGACCTGGGCGCTACCGACGACCAGCTTGAGTTCGCCATGGAGCACGTGGTCTACGCCAGCGCCATGAATGGCTTTGCCCGCCTTGACCCCAACGACGGCAACATGGACATGTATCCGCTGCTCGATATGATCATCGACGACATGCCCGCGCCCGAGGTTGACGAGAACGCCCCGCTGGCCATGCAGTGCGTGACCATCGACCACTCCAACTTCGTTGGCCGTATCGGCATCGGTCGCGTGTACTCCGGCACCATCCACCAGGGCGACCAGATTTTGGTCGTCAAGAACGACGGCTCCAGCGCTACTGCCACCGTCAAGCAGCTCTTTACCTTCGACTACCTGGGCCGTACCGAGTGCCAGGAAGTCGGCGCTGGCGACATCGCCGCCGTCGTGGGCATCGATCGCACCGATATCGGCGATGTCTACACCGACCCCGAGAACCCCGTTGAACTCGAGCCCATCGAGATCGACCCGCCGACCCTGTCCATCGTCTTTGAGGCTTCGACCTCTCCGCTCGTCGGTCGCGACGGCGACATCGTGGGCGCCCGTCAGCTCAAGGAGCGCCTGTTCAACGAGGCCGAGAACAACGTGACCATGAAGATCGAGGAGCTCGAGGACAAGAGCGGCGTCGAGGTCTCGGGCCGCGGCATTCTGCACCTGTCCGTTCTGATGGAGTCCATGCGCCGCGAGGGCTTTGAGTTCCAGGTCGGCCGTCCCCGCGTTCTGTTTAAGAAGGACGAGAACGGCAACAAGATGGAGCCCGTCGAGCAGGCCGTCGTCGAGTGTCCGGACGAGTACTCGGGCAAGGTCGTTGAGGTCTTCGGCACCTCCGGCGGCATCATGACGAGCATGGATACCTCGGGTATCGTGACGCACCTCGAGTTTAAGATCCCGACCCGCGGCATCATGGGTCTTAAGAACCGCATCATGAACGTCACTCACGGCGAGGGCGTGTTCTACCACACCTTCCTGGAGTATGGTCCTTATGCCGGAGAGATCGGCAACCGTCAGAACGGCGCCATGATTTCCATGACCACCGAGAAGGCCGTTGCCTATGCTCTGGGTACGCTGCAGGAGCGCGGCCAGCTGTTTGTTGAGCCGGGTACCGAGTGCTATGAGGGCATGATCGTGGGCGAGCGCAGCAAGGCCGGCGACATGGTCGTCAACATCGCTCGCACCAAGAACCTAGGCAACCAGCGTTCCTCGACCTCCGATATCTCCGTTCAGCTGGTGCCGCCCCGCACCTTCTCGCTGGAGGAGGCGCTGGAGTACATTGCCGACGATGAGCTGGTCGAGATTACTCCCAAGAACATCCGCCTGCGCAAGCGTCTGCTCAACGCCACCGACCGCAAGAAGGCCGCCGTCCGCGCTGGCCAGGTCAACAAATAAGCGCTGGGCTTTATAGCGACTAACAAGAAAGGGCGTCGACCGCAATGGTCGGCGCCCTTTTTGGTGTAAGGGGACAGGTTTGTTTGCACCACAGCGGCGGCGGTTGTCCCCCCCCCGAGCGGCTTTTCAGGCAAAGTTAAGTTGTTTAAACATATACACGAATCATTGAAATACAACCGCTTTGATACAAAACTGTCAACAGGTAAATATTAACTGGTATTAAATTAAAAGACCTCTTTACCTGCGGTTTACATGACTGGTATCTATATTGTATTTTATGTATTGTGGCATAGACGAACCGTCTTAGAAACTGCTCCCCAATGGGTTCTTGCAATGCGCTAGGTAGGTTCTCGTTGATGTTGGGGTTTGTGTTCGATCCGACGATTCGCCGTATTCCACACTGTGTTGTAGGAATTAAGGGACAACTATGGACGCACACCGCTCACGGTCGCTGGGTATGGCGGCCCTGGTCTTTATTTTAATTAGCCTCACCGCCGCCGTTTTTCACGGTGTAGCCCCCGTGCGCGCCGAGGATGTGAGCACACCAACGCCGATTGTGATTGATGAGAATACGGCGGACGTTACGGTTGAGCTGTATACCATTGTCGAGAACCGTAAAGTGCCTTTGAGTAATACTACCGTGCTTTCGACCGACACGCTCTGCGGTTCGTTTAGCGCGAACTTTAGGCCGGACCATAACCCGAGTGCGGCGCAAAATGTTGCGGAGTACTCTCTTCCGAGCAATGTTAAGTTATTGAAGGATGAAGGCAGGCCGCTTTATGACGGCTCGGGCAAAGAGGCTGGCACTTGGAAGTGCGAGAACAATAAGCTGATTTTCACTTTCGACCAAAACTGGATTAATTCGAATCCGTCCGAAGTTCATGTTGGTGTTGATTTTTCATTCAAACTGACAGACGAGAATGTTGGCTCCGGCGACACAACGAAAGTCAATTTTCCTGGAAAGGGCGAAATCGACATTGTGACAAAAGATGGCGATGTGACGGGAACGAAAACGGGACAGTTCTCTCAATCCGGCGGCGAGGGAAAAGTAACTTGGACTCTCAATCTCGAGGTCCAGTCCTATGCTCACAATGTCCAACTCACTGATGTGCTTGGTGGGAATTTTTTGTTTGTGCCTGGGTCGTTTAAGTTGAACGGCGAGACGCTCGAGCAACAGCCGAGCATTCAGGGGCAGACCGCGACTTTGAGCCTGGATAACTTGTCCATAGGGACTCATACGATTACCTATGATTCGGTGATGAACCCGGATGTATCCGTGGGCAACAAAGTTTGGATTAACCAACTTGACGATTCAAAAAACAATGCCAGCTGGACATGGGGCGGAGACCGTAGAGGTGGATTGGAAAAGCCAGGTTTAGCAAATGATTTCCGCTATGACATGATCAACAAGAGCGATGGCACCGGAACGCCGTCCGATATCACCTGGACGGTCACGCTCAACAACGGTGATATCAAAACCGACATGAATGGCTATACATTTACCGACACGCTGGACGACAAGCAGACGTATACGGGTAATTACATCGTCTATAGGGGGCTCTACGGGGAAGACGAGATCGCCCGTGGCGATCTCGATAGCCCCACTGGTAAAACGTTTAGCTATTCGTTCTCAGGTCTATCTGATGCGGATAAGTACCAGCCCTATCGCATTGTTTATCACACCCAAATGAAAGAACAAGACTCATATGACACGGTGAGCAACAGTGCGAGTATCTCGCGCGACAATTCCGTTTCCGGCACGGACAGCGGCACGTTTACGCCGAAGTTGGTGGGGACGCAGATTAAAAAGAGACTTGTGAATGATTCTGATGCGGCGACAACAGGTCAGGCAACCTGGGAGCTTCGGATAGCACTGGGCTCCATTGTTAATGCAATGAATCCATCAGAGGTCAAGGTTTACGATACGTTTCAGACGGCCTGGAACCAAAATATCGGCCCAGACGTCGACAGCTATTCTATTAAAATCGGCGATGTCCCTTTGGAGAAGGGCGTCGATTGGTGGTTCGAAGGCGGCAGTGATTCAACGTCGTTTGGAACCAAGAAAAACTTCAACCTGTTCATTCGGATAAGCGATAGGGTGAAGGGTGCGCTCAAAGATAACCCGGATGCGGTAATTACTTATAAGACAAAATCCGATGCGCTTCCTGGCTGGTACTCCAATTTTGCATCAGTGGAAGTAAGCGGTACTAAGTATTTCACGGAATATATCTATTACTATGTCGATGCAAACTCGACTCCTGGGGTCGAGAAGCCTTCGTCGAAGACTACAGTTTCTTGGAAGGGGGATTTCGACTGGAGCAAAATCGACGGATCTAAGGAGAAGGGCGCGTGGATCGTTGACTGGACGGTTTATGCCAACAGAGGCAAGACGCCAAGCGGAGAGTGTTACGGCGCCGGCAAGCTTGATAACCAACCGCTGAACGTTGTGGACACACTACCGAGCGGTATGAGCTATGTGCCGGGGTCTGCTAAATACTCGCTGTTTCAGAATCCGTATGACCAGAAAGCGTATAACGGTACCGCCCAGCGAAAGAAGACCGTCGCCGACAGCCTACCCCTTGCGAACGTCAGTGATGACAAAGGCACCGTTACCTTCTCCATCCCCACGACGGCGCTCGGCAACTATGCTGGTTACGCCGAACTTACGTATCAGACGGCGGTCAAGCGCGGTGAGCTCGATACCTCTAAGAACGAGGTGAAGTTCATCAACTCAGCCAGTGCCGAGTCGGGGAACAAGAAGTTCGACTCCGGTAGTGGAACCGTCACCATTAAGAACAACGTACTGCAAAAGACCGGAGATCAGGTCGCTAGCAGCAACCGTATCAAGTACACCATCTTGGTTAACGAATCGGCAGTCAACCTTAAGAGCGACAGTGACTATCTCGAGCTCTTCGACATTATGGACGCGAAGTGCACGCTGGTGACGGATTCGGTCAATGTGTCCCAATACGATGGGACAGGCTGGAAGTTGCTTGGCTCTGACGAATGCCCCGTTTCCGCTAGGACCATTGAAGATGAAAACGGCGCGGCGTGCACAAAGATGACGCTCCGCGTGCCCGATAAGGAATATCTCAAAGTTGAGTATGAGGTCATTCCTGCGGGTAACGAAGGGGAAACGGTTTCTCTGAGCAACAAAGCGTCGCTTACGGGTGTCTACGACGGTGATACGGTCCATTCAAAAGACTGGGTTATTCAAAAGGTGTCCGGTTTGGCTGGTGGTAGCGGTTACGGCGTAACGATTACCAAGGTCGACGAGAGCGATATCACAAAAAAACTGCCCGGTGCTGAGTTCACGCTCTATGAGGTCAATATGGATAAGGCCTTGGATTCCGGCCTCGATTCTGCGAAAACGCGGATCCGGAGTGCTGAAACAGACGAAAAGGGCACGGTAAAGTTCGGCAATGCTACGCAAAAGATGAAAGCCTACAAGTTGTATTGCCTTGAGGAGACCAAGGCACCGAGCGGATACAACGTTATCTCTAAACCGGTGTGGATTCTGCTCAAAGGTAACAATGAGGACGACTATCAGAAGGCCCTTACTAAGGCAGAAGAGCTGAGGGCAAAGGGCATCGACATTGACACCCCAACGGCGAGCACCGACATCACGGTCTGTGATGCGCCCTATAGTGGTCAAGCTACAATTTCTGCCACCAAGATGCTTGAAGGCTCGACCTTGCAAGAAAGCCAGTTCGGGTTTGTGCTCAAGGACAAGAAGACCGGTAGGGTTCTCCAAACCATCAGGAACGGTGCGGATGGTGATATTAACTTTGTCTTGGATTACACCAAGACGGGGATCTATGAGTACACCATCTCCGAGGTCATTCCCGAGGGTGCCGACGAGAACAACGTCAAGGACCACATCACCTACGACACGACCGTGCACAAGGTTAAGGTTGTTGTGACTAACGGCGAAGGGAAACTCAACACTGTCGTCACCTACGACGATACCGACACCCCGACCCCGCCGACTTTTACCAACAGGTACTCGACCACGCTTCCTGAGGCGGGCGGTGCTGGCTTGACTATGACGTATCTGGCCGGCGCTTCGATGCTGTGTTTTGCTGCGACATGGATGCATGCTCGTCGCCATCGCGATCAAGATCGAGGTGGTCGCCGTGAGTAGGCTTTGGCGCCGCCTGTTGGCCGTGACGACGATAGTTACGGTCGCTATGCTCTCTTTTGCGATGCTGCCCGGGACGGCTCATGCTGCCGATACCGGTGCCATCACAGTGGACGGTACAGTCGCGACTCGGTATGACGCGTACCAGCTCTTTTCAGCGACCGTTGCCGACGATGACGATGCCGACCAAGAGGTAGCAACCGATGTAACGTGGGCGAATGACGCCGTTCGCCAGGCCGTTCTCCCTGTGCTTCATGATGCGGGGCTCGACAGCACGGCCTCGACGGCGCAAGCGGCTGCCGAATGGATGAATGCCGACGGGCACATGACGACCGTGCTGACGGCAAGGCTGGCCCGCGCGATACGCAATGCCGGTGCCGCTTCTGTGGCCCTTAACGCGAGCACGACGGCCGAGCTGCCTTGCGGCTACTGGCTCATCGTCGTCGCCGACGACGCCATCGCCCAGGGCGAGGCCGGCACCGCGCCGATCATGGCCCTGGTGGGCGGCAGCGCCGTCGCCGTCAAGCCCAAGGCCGCGACCCCCAAGGTGGCCAAGCACGTGCTGGAGGACAGCACCGCCGCCTGGCAGAAGGCCGCCGACGCCACGGTCGCCGACGACCTGTACTGGTGCCTCTCCGCCACGGTCCCGGCGGGTCTTACCGCCTACGACACCTATACGGTGAAGTTCGTCGACACCATGAGCTCGGGGCTCGACCCCTCCAAGGTGGCCGCGAGCATGCGCGTGTACGTGGCGGCGGGCGCGGACGGCAGCTTCGACGCCGTCGCATGTGAGGGCGGTAACGCCAACTCGACGCCGGCTAAAGGGTGGACAGACATTACTTCACAGTGCAAGGTCTCGATCGAGGGCGATGCCTTCACCGTGCGTACCGGCGACCTCATTGCCGCGCTCGGCGGGGCAGACGCCTTTACCTCCGGCGCCCGCGTGGTCGCTGTCTACAATGCGCCGTTGGGGGCCAACTGCAATCGAGGCGCTGCCAAGGGCAACCCCAACGAGGTCTACCTGCGCTACCCGCGCTCTCCCTTTGCCGACCAGTCCGGCGACGCCGGCTTCACCCGCACGCCGAGCGATGACGCGTGCGCCTACACCTGGGGACTCAGTCTGATCAAGCGCTCAAGCTCGGACGATAAACCGCTCGCGGGTGCCAAACTGCGCATCATCGATGACCGCGGGCGCATCCTAACGACTGACGGCTCGTGGTCGACGGATGCCGACGCATGCGTCACCACGGGCGCGGATGGCCATGTGGAATTGAGCGGTGTGGACGCGGGTGTCTACACCGTCGAGGAGGTCGCGGCTCCCAAGGGCTACACCGCCTTTGAGGGTAAACGTACGGTGACGGTTACGGCCGAGGGCCTGGACGTTAAACAGGTGGCGGCCGCGAAGCCCAAGGTGACCGTATCGGTCGAAAGCCCCCTACGGGTTGATGCCGCCGATGCCGGGACGGGTTTGATTGAACTGTTGGTGCTCAACACCCCAAGTAAAGAAGTAAGTCGAGGCTTTATGCCCTCGACGGGAGATAGAACGTTGGTACTGGTGGCGGTTCTGGCTGCCATCGGAGTGGCGGCTATTGTTGTCGCGCTCGTCATCAAGCGGGGAGGAGGTCGCCGTGAAAAATAATTGCCCTTCTTGCTCAATGGCGTACTGCCTCCGTAGCGAGTGACGCACAGGCCTACCGACCTGATGATCATTGGTTTTGAAAAAGTTACTAGAGAACCCTCCAAGAAAAGCGGGGCACCCGGTCGACATGACCGAGTGCCCCGCTTCGTTTGTTGGTGCAAAGTAACCTGGCACCTTTGTGGTGGTTGGTAGCTAAGCGGTGGGGAGTCCTGGCATGTTAGCCGGCTGCTGCGGCTTGAGGTGGGCGTTGCGCCAGATGATCTGGATAACGTAGCCGAGCATAAAGACAAAGGCTACGCCGCTGATGAAGTCACCTACGAGGGGAAGCCCCGTGAGGGCACCTGCGATTACGCCGCCCACGGCTGCCATGGCGTAGCGGTTTTGGTTGTGTCCGACCATGCGGGAGATCGCGCACCCCGCAAAGGCACTCGACACCAACGCGATGCCGATAACGCCGCACAAGAGGGCTCCGGCAAGCGACAGACCAGCGATAGAGATAATTAGCAGTAGGACGGCGGGGACGATAGCAATCGTGCCCAGAAGACCGCTCACCCACAGGGGCATGGGGCGCTGGTGGAGCATGCCGGCGGCGCTGGCGGTCGCGCGCGGAAAGACGAGCTCGAGCAGCAGAGCGACAAAGCAGGTCGAGAGTGCCGCGGCGACGATGCCGCCGATGACATCGTTAACGGTGGAAGTATTCTCGTTCTCGGTGCGGTCGATCTTGAGCGCGCCTACCTCGGCTCCTGCGGCACGCTCGGGGTCCTCGGAGACGTGCGCGTTCACGGTGCCGGTGATGTGGGCGTTCTTGCCCAGGATGAGCTTGTCGGCCCAAACCTCGACATCGCCCTCGACGGTGCCATCGATGGTCACCGTGTCGCCCGCAAGCGCTGCCGACTTGGTAGAGCCGCGCAGGGCAACCGTCTCGCCTATCGCGTAAAAACAGTTGGCGGTGCTGTCGGAATTGAGCACAACGTGCTGACCGACGACCGTGACGCTGCCATCAACCGTGGTCTTGGCGATATCGATAGTGCGTGCCGCCAAGCGGACGGCGCCGCCCACCGTGCAGTCGCGGATGGAGAGGCTCTCGCCTGCTGCAATTATGTCGCGGCCGATGGACGCATCGTCCAAGTTGAGGGCCTGACCTGCCCAGTACAGGTCACCTTCGACGCCGGACGAATTGGCGTCATTGTCGGTCGCAAGTACGTTGCCTGCGGTGTCCGTGCCGGCGAACGACGCCGTGGGAAGCGCGGTGACCGCTAGAGCGATGAGCGCGAATAAGATCGTGATGCAGCCCCACGCTTTACGGCGTTGGGTCGACGGGAATTGATTACAGGGCATAGTGAATCCTTCGTCAGATGCTCGACATGCACCTAACAGGGTACCCAACGCGTGGGCGCTCTAAAAGAACCTCTCGGTTGCATTTCGAAGGATGAGCCCGCGCCACCTACTTTTTGCGGTGCAAAAAGCGTGCGATGTCATCCTCGGTGGGGCTTTTGATATCAAAGCGCAGCGACAGCCAGCGTAGTCCCATGGTCACCACGACGCAAACGACCAGTGCGACGACATTGCTGACCAAGCCGCTCATGACAAGGCAAACATAGCTTGCCGATCCGGCGATGGCCGCGATGGCATAGAAGTTGGTGCGCTGGAAGATACCCGGCACCACACCCATAAAACCATCTCGCAGCATGCCGCCGCCCACCGCGGTAAAAAAGCCCATCATGATGCACGCCGCCGGCGCAAAGCCGTAGACCAGCGCCTTGTCTGCGCCGGTTGCCGCATAAATACCCACCGAGATGATATCGAGCAGGGGAATGAGCTTTTCGGGCTTGTCGACGATTGCCGGGAAGATGTAGATGATGGCCGCGGTGGCGATGGAGAGCGGGAGCGCCATCGGTTGGTTGAGGATGTAGACGTTGCCCACCTGCAGCGTCATATCGCGCAAAAGACCGCCGCCCAGTCCACAGACCACGGCGAGCGCGACGGCGCCCACCAGGTCGAGTTTGTGCTCGCGTGCGACCAACACGCCCGAGATCGATGCCGCGACGACGGCGAACATCTCGAGCCAAAACGGGATGGCAACCATGGCATCCGAGGCGTGTGCGGTAACGATCATAGCGGCGGCAACGGGCAAGATGGGGTCCTTTGAGTTACGGGTTTAGACAATGCCCGTACATAGTACATGTTCGGCGCCGATTGCGACCCTATTGCTCGGCAAACGGTCGGGACTGGGTACGGTCATAGGTTCCATGTTTGGGGATCCGGGTTGATGCTGAACGCGATGGGGGCGTGGTCGAATAGGAGAGATGTCCAAATTTTGAGCTCCGCTCAAAATTTATCCGGTCGGCTTGCGCCGACCGCGCTGCGCTAAAAACGCGCCACGGGCGCGTTTTCCTTACGCTCCGCGCCCTGGCGGGTTCGAATCCCTCCTCCGCCGTATTTGCTTGTTAGGGACTCAAAACAAAAAAGCTCCCATTCCCGGGAGCTTTCTCAACCAAAATGGCGGAGGAGGAGGGATTCGAACCCTCGTGACCTTATACAGGCCAAACGGTTTTCGAGACCGCCGCATTCAACCACTCTGCCACCCCTCCGCGTGGGGTAAAAACAAAGCAGGCTCGAAGGCCTGCTTTGGAATTAACTGGCGGAGAGTCAGGGATTTGAACCCTGGAGACGCTTTTGACGCCTACACGATTTCCAATCGTGCTCCTTCGGCCACTCGGACAACTCTCCGTTAAATGCGAAAGTCAGTATACACGAGGAATCGCAAAGTGCAAACAGAAAAGTTGGCATTTTTTAAAACGCTTGGCCGCGCTTGGCGTTGCAGTGGGGTTTGAGGTGCCAAAAAACGGCTTCCGACCAGCGTGGTTGATCAACTCAATTGTTCAAAAGGGGTATTCATAAGCGACTTGGCAATGAATTTAAAAATCTTTGGGTGGTGCTGTGGACCACTGGTATGCATTTTGCGACCACAGCCTTGTGCCCGTTGACCTGCGGCTTGGCTCAGCTTGTCCCCACGGCACCGTATCTTGTCCACAGATCTGTCAAGCTTTTGGTCGGCATTTGGTTGGAATGCGCATGAAACGTGGTGCGAGTATGGGCATATGTGGAGGTCATGAGGTTGTAGCTGCAAATTATTGCAGCCTAGGAGGTTGAAAGATATTATTACCAAGTCTTTTCCTGCTTCAGGCGCACCTTCACGACCTGAAGCCACATTTGCCCAGAGGAGGTGACAATATGAAGGCTTATGAACTGCTGTTCTTTGTTGACCCGTCGCTCGACCCCGAGACTCGTCTCGCTGTTATGAAGCGTATCGATACCACGATCGCTGAGGGCGCTGGCAAGGTCGACTCCGTTGACGAGTGGGGCAAGCGCAAGCTCGCCTACGAGATCAACGACCTCACCGATGGTGACTACACCCTCATCAACTTCCACGCAGATCCTACCCAGATCGCCGAGCTTGATCGCGTCCTGCGCATCACCGACGCTGTGGTCCGCCACATGATCGTCCGTCGCGACGACCAGGAGTAAGACTGTCGTTTTGGACTGGGCTTGTGCCCCAAGAGGAAGTAGTGAGTTATGAGCATCAATCGAGTGAACATCACCGGTAATCTCACCCGCGATCCCGAGCTGCGCGCCACCGCCGGCGGAACCCAGGTTCTGTCCTTTGGCGTCGCCGTGAACGATCGTCGCCGCAACGCGCAGACTGGCGAGTGGGAGGACTATCCCAACTTTGTCGACTGCACCATGTTCGGCACCCGCGCCGAGGCCGTGAGCCGTTTCCTGGCAAAGGGAAACAAGGTCGCGATCGAGGGCAAGCTGCGCTACAGCTCTTGGGAGCGCGACGGTCAGCGCAGGAGCAAGCTTGAGGTCATCGTCGATGAGATCGAGTTTATGAGCTCCCGTGGTGGCCAGGGCGGCTACGATCAGGGCGGTTACGCCCCCGCAGCTCCCTCGCCCGCAGCACGTCCTGCCGCACCGGTGGCCACGCCGCCCGCGGTCGACGTCTACGATGAGGACATCCCGTTCTAAGGGTTGTTCACCTATTTTTGAGTGAGAGGCGGCTTCGGTTCGCCGAAGTTGCCAAATGAAAGGTATTTTGACATGGCTAATGATTTTTCTGCACGTCAGCCGCGTCGTAAGTACTGCCAGTTCTGCAAGGAGAACACTGAGTTCATCGACTATAAGGACACTCAGCTTCTCCGTAAGTACATGACCGACCGTGGCAAGATCAAGCCCCGTCGCGTCACTGGCGCTTGCACGCAGCATCAGCATGACATCGCCAACGCCATCAAGCGCGCCCGCGAGATGGCTCTCCTGCCGTACACCGTCCCCGTGGTTTCCTCTCGTGGCAACCGCGACCGCGGCTAAGAAGGGAGACGCATCATGAAGGTTATTCTTCTCGATGAGATCAAGGGCAAGGGCGGCGAGGGTGACGTCGTAGAGGTCGCTCAGGGTTACGCTGAGAACTTCCTGTTCCCCAAGAAGCTCGCTGTTGCCGCCACCAAGGGCAACCTCAAGCAGCTTGACGAGCGTCGCAACAACATCGCCAAGCGCGAGGCCGTCCGTCTGGCTACCGCCAACGAGACCAAGGCTGCCTTCGAGGGCAAGACGGTCACCGTTGACGTCAAGGTCGGCGACGAGGGCATCCTCTTTGGCTCCGTTACCGCCGCTATGATCGCTGATGCCATCAAGGCTCAGCTCGGTATGGACATCGACCGCAAGCGCGTCGAGCTCGGTAAGCCCATCAAGGTTGCCGGTGCCCACACCGTTGCCATCTCGCTGTACCGCGAGATCAAGGCCGAGGTTGTCGTTCTCGTCGGCGTTACCGCCGAGGAGCTCGCTGCCGAGGCTGAGGTCGAGGAGGCCGCTGAGGTCGCCGAGGCCGAGACCGCCGAGGTCGAGACTGAGGCTGCTGCCGAGTAGCATTTGCTGCAACGCAACAATCTTGTTCTAAGAAGGGCGCTCTGGGAGACCAGGGCGCCCTTTTGTTTTTTGCGTTGAGTGAGTGTCATGGTGAACGTTGCGTCGAAGTCCTATATACAGGACCGTTCATCCGTTTGGTTCGGTGATGATTGGCGGCGCGCGGCGCGTTTTGGGACCGTGGCTGATACTATGGATGCTCGCAAGCGATATGAATGAGGATGCTCATGGCATATGACGATAGGGAGACCGGGCTGACGGTTGAGGACCGCGGCTCAAAGTTGGGTCTTCCCCAAAACCAAGATGCAGAGGCCAATGTACTGGCCGCTATGCTGCTATCGCCCGAGGTGGTCGAAGAGGCCCAGGTCGAGCTGCAGCCCGATGACTTCTACCGGCCCATTCATAAGACCATCTATACCGCGATGGTCGATATGTACAACAGCCGCATTCCCATCGACTCCATCTCGCTGATCGATTACCTGCGAAGCATCAACAAACTCGATGCCGTGGGCGGCGAAGCGTACATTTTGGAGTTGATGGGTCAGACCCTGTCGCTCGTCAACTGGCAGCACCATGCCGCCATCGTGCGTCGCGACTCGATGCTGCGCGAGCTGATCGGCGCCACCAACGAGATCAACGCGCTGGCTTATAACGCCCCCACCGACACCAAAGAGGTTGTCGAGCTGGCCGAGAGCAAGCTACTCAAGGTCACGGCACGCGAGGTCAAGTCGAGCTACAAGACGCTGACCGAGTTTATGGTCGAGGCCTATAACGAGGCCGAGGAAGTGTGCCAGGCCGGTGGCCAGGCTGCGGGCGTGCCCACGGGCTTCCCGTCGCTCGACCGCATGCTCATGGGCTTCCGCGAGGGCCAGCTCATCATCATCGGCGCCCGTCCTGCTGTAGGTAAGACGTCGTTCGCCCTGAATCTGGCGCTCAACGCTGCCGCTGCTGGTTATACCGTCGGCTTCTTCTCGCTGGAGATGTCGGGCAAGGAAATTGCCCAGCGTCTGATTTGCGCCTACGCCATGATCTCGATCAGTGACTTCCGCATGGGCCGCATTAGCCCCGAGCAGTGGGCCAATATCAACGAGGCCACGCAGACCTTGTCCAAGCTCGATATTCTGATTGACGATACGCCCGGCACCACAGTGACCGAGATTCGCGCCAAGAGCCGCCGCATGCTCCATAACAAGGAGAAGGCAATCATCATCCTGGACTACCTGCAGCTGGTGAGTCCTCCGCCGGGACGCCGCTCCGAGAGCCGTACCGTCGAGGTTTCGGAGATGTCGCGTGGTCTGAAGATCATGGCCAAGGAGCTCAAGATCCCGCTCATCGCGCTGTCGCAGCTCTCGCGTCAGGTCGAATCCCGTACCGGCAAGCGTCCGCAGCTTTCCGACCTTCGTGAATCGGGCTCTATCGAGCAGGACGCCGATATCGTCATGTTCTTGGACCGCTCCGCCGACGAGGCCGAAGCCTCGCGCGACGATCGACCCGACGAGGGCGTTACGCGTATCGTCGTGGCCAAGAACCGTTCGGGCCCGATCGGCGACGTCGACCTGATGTTCCTGCCGGCATCTACCAAGTTCTATGAGCTTGATGGGGCACATGCCGAGGAGTAGGACAGGCGCCCGTTGCACGGGTATACTGGGAATGTTTTGTGCTTCTGCGTGCCGGCGTGGCGCGTAGACAGTCCATGAATGTAAGGAGTAAACATGCCGTCAACCGTTTTGGTCGGTGCCCAGTGGGGCGATGAGGGCAAGGGTAAGATTTGCGACCTGGTCGCCGGCGACTTCGATGCCGTCGTGCGCTACTCGGGAGGCAACAACGCCGGCCACACCATCGTCGTCAACGGCAAGAAGTACGGCCTGCACCAGGTGCCCTCCGGCATCATGTATTCTGACCACGTGTCGGTGATCGGTAACGGCTGCGTCGTCAACCCCAAGGTTGTCCTTGAGGAGATCGACATGTTCGAGGCCGACGGCATCACCACCAAGAACCTCAAGATTAGCGGCAACGCGCATGTCATCATGCCGTACCACATTGATCTGGATGGCGCCTTTGAGCAGAAGCTCGGCAAGAAGAACATCGGTACCACCAAGCGCGGCATCGGCCCGTGCTATCAGGACAAGATGGCCCGCATTGGCCTGCGCATGCAGGACATGCTGGATGAGGCGCTGTTCCGCGACAAGCTGGAGACCGCTCTCGCCCGCGTGAACCCCGAGCTCGAGCTCATCTACAACCTGCCCACCTACACCGTGGATCAGATTTGTGACGAGTACCTGCCGATGGCCGAGCGCCTGCGTCCCTACATCACCGAGACGAGCCTGCTGCTCAACAACATGATCGACGAGGGCAAGGACCTGCTGTTTGAGGGCGCCCAGGCGACGCTGCTCGACATCGACCACGGCACCTATCCGTACGTGACGTCTTCCAACTGCACCGCCGGCGGCGCCATTACCGGCTCCGGCGTGGGCATGAAGAATGTCGACCGCGTGCTGGGCGTCATGAAGGCCTACATCACCCGCGTCGGTTCGGGCCCCATGCCCACCGAGCTTTCCTATGAGTCCGAGGCCGGCCACACGCTGACCGAGGAGGGCTATGAGTACGGTGTGACCACCGGTCGCCGTCGTCGCTGCGGCTGGTTCGACGGCCCCATCGCCAACTACGCCTCGCGCGTCAACGGCCTCACCGACATCGCCATGACCAAGCTCGACGTGCTTTCGGCCTTCGACACCATTAAGGTGTGCGTTGCCTATGACGTCGATGGCGAGCGTTACACGAGCGTGCCCGAGCACCAGGTGCGCTTTGAGCATGCCAAGCCCATCTACGAGGAGCTTCCTGGCTGGAAGTGCGATATCACCGGCTGCCGCAGCTTTGAGGAGCTGCCGAGGGAGGCTCAGGACTACGTGGCGTTTATCGAGGATCTGGCACACACCCGCGTGACGTTCATTGGCGTTGGCGCTGGTCGCGAGCAGATCATCAACCGATTCTGGAAGTAATCGGGACTATTTGGTTATTGCGATATACCCCTTTGCAGCCCGGACGGGCGGCCGAGGGGTATATTTGCTTGCAAAGGGCTCGCGCGGAGCGGGCCGTTCATCCATAGAGGAGGCACCCTTGAAGGCGGACACTCAAACCATCGACATCCTGTTGTTGGGCAGCGGCGGCCGTGAGCATGCTTTGGCAGCTAAGCTCGCAGCATCACCGCGCGCCGGCAAGCTCTACATCGCGCCGGGTAACGGCGGCACCGCGAGCTGCGGCGAGAACGTTGTTCTCGACGACTGCGATCCTGCGGCCGTGGCGGCGTTTGCGCAGAGCCACGGATGCGGACTCGTGGTAATTGGCCCCGAGGCTCCGCTCGTGGCGGGCGTGGCCGACGCCGTGCGCGCGGCGGGTATTCCCTGCTTTGGCCCGGGTGCCGAGGGCGCCCAGATGGAGGGCTCCAAGCTGTTCTCCAAGCAGCTCATGGAGCGTGCGGGCATTCCGACGGCAGCCTATGGTTCGTTTACCGACGAGGCTTCGGCTCTCGCCTACGTGCGCGAGCAGGGCGCCCCGCTGGTCGTGAAGGCCGACGGCCTTGCCGCGGGCAAGGGCGTTATCGTGGCGACCGAACTTGATCAGGCCGAGGAGGCCGTGCGCGAGTGCTTTGGCGGCACCTTTGGCGATGCCGGCAATACCGTGGTCATCGAGGAGATGCTCGTTGGTCCCGAGTGCTCGCTGCTGGCCTTTACCGACGGCAAGACCGTGCGCCCCATGGCCACCTCGCAGGACCACAAGCGTGCGCTCGAGGGCGACAAGGGCCCCAACACCGGTGGCATGGGCGTCTACAGCCCGGTGCCCATCGTGACCGATGAGGAGCACGCCACCATGGTGAAGGTCATGGAGCAGACCGTGGCCGAGCTCGCTGCCGAGGGTATCGACTACCGCGGCTGCCTGTACGGCGGCTTTATGCTCACGCCTGCCGGCCCCAAGGTGCTGGAGTTCAATGCCCGCTTTGGCGACCCCGAGACGCAGGTCGTTCTGCCGCGCCTTAAGAACGACCTGGTCGAGGTCATGTTGGCTTGTGCCAACTGCGAGCTCGACCAGATTGAACTCGACTGGCGTGACGAGTGGGCCGTGGCCGTTGTCCTGACGAGTGCGGGTTATCCCGGCAGCTACGAGAAAGGCAAGGTCATTACCGGTATCGCCGATGCCGAGGCCATGGAGAACGTGACCGTGTACCACGCGGGCACTGCCGTGGTGGACGGCCAGCTCGTGACCAATGGTGGCCGCGTGCTTGCCGTGACCGCTCTGGGCGACACGTTCGAGAACGCTCGCAACCTTGCCTACGAGGCCTGCGAGAAGATTGATTTTGAGGGCAAGACCCTGCGTCACGATATCGGCCTGCGCGCGCTGCGCGGCCGCGACGCCTGGGATGCCTAAAATCCGAGAGGAATGAGACGGATGGACGAGAAGAACGAAGAGCTCGTGGACGCGCAGATCGTCGAAGAGGACAGCCGCATGTATGGGCACGCCGAGGGCGAGCCTGGTGGCGAGGTCGCTGACGAGCCGGCGCTGGTGCTGGGCGACGACGACCCGCACGATGCCGAGCTGCACGAGAAGATTCTTTCGGAGGAGTGCGCCTGGAAGGGCAAGATCCTCGACGTCCACCGTCTTGAGGTTGAGCTGCCCAACGGTCACTGCAGCGCCCGCGATATCGTTCGCCATCCGGGTGCGGCGGCCGTTGTGGCACTGACCGAGAGCGGCAAGATCGTACTGGTGCGTCAGTACCGCACCGCCATCGACCGCGTGACGGTCGAGATTCCCGCCGGCAAGCTCGATCCAGGCGAGGACCCGCTCGATTGCGCCAAGCGCGAACTGCACGAGGAGACGGGCTTTAGGGCTGGTCGTATTCGCTTTTTGACGTCGATTGTCACGTCCTGCGGTTTTTGCGATGAGATCATCCACATCTACTTGGCCACCAAGCTCGAGTTTGATGCGCCCAACCCCGATGATGACGAGTTTGTCAACGTGGACCTGGTGCCGCTGCACGAGCTGATCGACGCCGTGCTCGACGGCAAGATCGAAGACGCCAAGACCGTCGTGGGCGCCTTGGCCTGCGATAGCATCGCGCACCGCCTTGGGGGCACGGAGCTTTAACGAGTGGGGATAGCCCTGGGACAAGTACTACTGATTGCTTTGTCCCAGGGCCTTACGTTGCTGATATTTCTTTGAGGATCACATGCTGAAGAGGTTTCTTTCGTATTACAAGCCCCAGATGGGGCTTTTTGTTGCTGATACTGTTTGCGCTCTGGTGCTTGCTGCCATTGACCTTGCGTTTCCTATTATTCTGCGCAATTTGACCGGTGGGCTGTTTACCCAGGGCCAGGCTGCCATTATGCAGGCGCTCGGTATGATCGCGGTGGGGCTGGTGCTGATGTATGCCGTTCGCTGCGCCTGCCGCTACTTTGTGAGCTACTGGGGCCACGTGATGGGTGCGCGCATGGAGTCCAAGATGCGCGAGGACCTGTTTGACCAGTACGAGCGCTTTAGCTTTGCGTACTTCGACCGCAACAGTTCGGGCGACATGATGAGCCGCGTGGTCAACGATCTGTTCGATATCTGCGAGGCGGCGCACCACGTGCCCGAGTGGATCATCATCTGCGGCATCGAGATTATTGGCTCGTTTGCGATCCTCTTTACCATCGCCCCGGTGCTGGCGCTCGCCATGGCCGTGGTGACGGCGGCGTTTGCGGTCATCATGTTTTGGCAGAACATGCGTATGCGCGAGGTTTTTAGCGACAACCGCAAAAAGATCAGCGGCATCAATGCGCAGCTGCAGGATTCGCTTGCGGGCATGCGCGTAGTCAAGAGCTTTGCCAACGAGGAGACCGAGCGCGCCAAGTTCCGTGCCTCTAACGATCGCTACCTTTCGTCCAAGGAGAACATGTATCACGCCATGGGCGTCTATACCGCGACGTATGGCCTGCTCTCGGGTGTGCTCTATGTGATCGTGGTGCTGCTGGGCGGCTGGCTGGTCGCCCAGGGACAGCTGCAGGCGGTCGATATGGCGACCTTTGCACTCTATATTTCGCTGTTCTGCACGCCGCTCGAGACGCTCGTCAATTCGGCCGAAACGTATCAGAAGGCTATCGCCGGCTTTAAACGTATGGACGAGGTGCTCTCGACCGCGCCGGATATCCAGGACAAGCCGGGCGCTACGGATCTGCAGGTGACTGCCGGCGCCGTGGAGTATCACGACGTGTGCTTTAACTACGAGGATGTCGAGCTGGGCGAGGGCTATGCCGACGAGCGTCCCGTTATCGACCATATGAATCTGTCCATCAAGCCCGGGCAGACCATCGCTTTGGTTGGCCCTTCGGGCGGTGGCAAGTCCACGACCTGTTCGCTGCTGCCGCGCTTTTATGACGTGGCTGCCGGATCCATTAGCATCGACGGCCAGGACGTGCGCGATGTGACGCAGCAGAGCCTGCGCCGCGCCATCGGCCTGGTGCAGCAGGATGTCTATCTATTTGACGGTACGATTGGCGAGAACATCGCCTACGGCAAGCCGGGCGCCACGGCAGAAGAGATCGCCGAGGCCGCCCGTCGCGCCAACATCGATGCCTTTATCGAGTCGCTTCCGCAGGGCTACGACACCGTGGTGGGCGAGCGCGGCAGCCGTCTTTCGGGCGGACAGAAGCAGCGCGTTGCCATCGCGCGCGTGTTTCTCAAGAACCCCAAGATCCTGATTTTGGACGAGGCGACGAGTGCTTTGGATAACGAGAGCGAGGAGGCGGTGCAGGAGTCACTCGAAGAGCTGGCACGCGGCCGCACCACGATTATTATCGCCCACCGTCTTTCGACCATTAAGCATGCCGACGAGATTGCGACCGTTGAGCATGGTCGCGTTGTGGAGCGTGGCACGCACGAGGAGCTTCTCGCCCGTGGCGGCACCTATGCCCGTTACTATCGAATGCAGTTCGAAGGTGCGCGTGCGCACGAGCTCGACTGATTGATATGACAGGAAGTTTATGGCTGACAAGAACCCTTTGACTCCGGAAGAAGTGACGGAGTTATTCTCCGAAATCGATGCATCCGGCGTCTTGGATCCCACGCTCGCCAAAAAGCGTACCGAGCGCATGCGTGAGAAGGAGGCTGCGGCCAAGCGCGGTGACAAAGCGGCGCTAGCGCAGCTGCGCAGCGAGGACCGCGCGAGCCAGGCAAAACATATCGACCCGCTGTCCGAGGACGATCCTTCGGGTTCGCAGGTGAGCCATACCATTACGAAGACTGCCATGGCCGTGGTTATCGGCATCTTGGTGCTGATCGTGGGCATGCAGATTGGCTACGGCGTGATGCGTCGCCTGAATACCGCCAACCTGTCCGAGAGCGTTTCGGTCGATACCGTTTCGACGGCGCTGAAGGGCGGCCTTGAGTGGGGCAACGGCTTTACGCAGTTCCCGCTCGACTTTACCGTCGATGAAGCCGATGAGCGTACGGGCACGGTCGAGGTGACGGTGTTGGACACATCGTCTGCCAACGAGCTCGAGCTGCTGTCCAACGGGCAGATCCAGGCCGCGGCGCTTGCGACCAACGCGCTGCTCAACGATAAGATCGACCGCGTGGTGTATAACGTTCACGCCTATATCGACGAGGATAGCAACATTCAGCACGATTCCTTCTTTGGCATGTTCCCCGCGCGGGGCCACCAGAGCGCCATTTTGACGTTCGTGTGGACCAAGAGCTCATCCAACGCCACGAGTATCGACTGGAAGATGCGCATCGTGAGTATGGATGACACCATCGCCGAGCGCATTCAGAAGCAGGTGAACTCGGTGTCGTCGTTGATTGAGGACCCGGTGGTGAGCCAGACCAAGATTGACGAGGAAAAGGCCGAGCGTGACCTGGAGCATCGTCTGCATGGCCGCGAGATTTTCCGCGGCGGCAAGCCCGATCGCACACCGTCCGAACTGCTGGAGCAGGACAAGAAAAAGTAAGAGGCCATCATCCCGCGTGAGCCACAAGCCCCGCGGGATGATTTTTCTGGGACGGGGATTAAAAAATCATTATGCATAGAAAGTCATAATTATCATTTCGTAAACATTTCGATGAAATTAACGCCATGAGGCATGCTTACGGTTACAATACCGCGAGGCCTAACTACACACCTTTAAGCCGGTCCTGTGAGACCGGGAAGGAGAACTATGGCGAACAACCATACCGCGGGCGCTGCCGCCCGCACCTTCGCGCCCAGCGAGCTTTGCCAGCGTATGCTGGCCAAAACCAGCAAGGGCACCTGTGGTCCCTGCATCCTGTATCTTGAGGATGGGACCATTTTTTATGGACGTGCATGCGGCGCCGAGGGCACCGTGACCGGCGAAGTCTGCTTCAACACCTCGCTCGAGGGCTACTTTGAGGTCATGACCGACCCGAGTTATGCCGGCCAAATCGTAACTATGACCTATCCGCAGATCGGCAATTACGGTATCGACGAGACCGACGTCCAGTCGGCCTTCCCCGGCGACGCCGTGCGCCCTGCGAGCGCTCCGGCTATGCGCGGCATGATCGTTCGCGACATGTGCGCCACGCCTTCTAACTGGCGCTCGGCCGTCAGCGTGCCGGAGTACCTGCGCGCTCACGGCATCGTCGCTATCGAGGGTATCGACACCCGCGCTCTAGTGCGCCATCTGCGCGACAATGGTTCCAAGATGGGCATTATCTCGACCGAGGTCTTCGACGTCGACGAGCTTGCCGAGCGTCTGGCCGCAGCGCCCACGCTGGTAGGCGAGAACCTGGTCAAGACCGTGAGCTGCCCCGCGCCTCACGAGTTTGTGGCCGCCGATCTGCCTGCCACGCATGACTTTGCGCTTGCGGCTGCCGCTCCTGCCCGTCACAAAGTGGTCGCCTACGACTGCGGTGTGAAGCGCGGCATTCTGGAGGGGCTGGTCCGCGCCGGCTGCGACCTTACCGTCGTGCCGTGGGATACGCCCGCGAGTGAGGTACTCGACATGAATCCCGACGGTGTCTTTTTGTCCAATGGCCCCGGCGACCCCGACGCCGTGGTGGAGACCTACGAGCAGGTGCAGCAGCTGATCGGCAAGGTGCCGGTCTTTGGTATTTGTCTTGGTCACCAGATGATCAGCCTGGCCTGCGGCGCCCAGATGGAAAAGCTTAAGTTCGGTCACCGCGGTGGCAACCAGCCGGTTATGAACCTGGTAAGCCGTCGCGTGGAGATCACCGCGCAAAACCATGGCTTTGGCCTGCTGTTCCCCAGCTTGGGCAAGCTTGTCCCCGAGCTTTCCGGCGGCGAGACCGAGCATGCGGCTGATGGAGATCTGCGCGTCTGGGTGCGCCGTGGAATCGCGCCGGTCGTGATGAACGAGCGCTTTGGCCGCATTCGCCTGACACATGTGAACCTCAACGACGGCACCGCCGAGGGCATCCAGCTGCTCGACGCCCCGTGCTTCTCGGTCCAGTACCACCCCGAGGCCTCGCCTGGCCCCACCGATGCCCACTATCTCTTTACCGCCTTTACGCGACTCATGGACGGCGAGGAGAGCTACCTGGACATCGATACCGCGAAGGACCGCCTTGCCGGCTGGAACTTTGCTGAGTCCGAGACCGCTGAGACCGAGGAGAACTAACATGCCGAAACGTACTGACATCAAGCGTATCCTCGTCATTGGCTCGGGCCCCATTGTCATTGGCCAAGCCTGTGAGTTCGACTACTCCGGCGCCCAGGCCTGCAAGGTGCTCAAGGAGGATGGCTTTGAGGTCATCCTGGTCAACTCCAACCCGGCGACCATCATGACCGACCCGGGCTTGGCCGACCGCACCTATGTCGAGCCCATCACTGCCGAGTTTATCGAGCGCGTAATCAAGAAAGAGCGCCCGGACGCGCTGCTGCCCACGCTGGGCGGCCAGACCGGTCTGAACGCCGCCGTCGAACTGGCAAAGGACGGCACGCTCGACAAGTACGGCGTCGAGATGATCGGCTGCGACCTTGCCGCCATCGAGCGCGGCGAGGACCGCAAGCTCTTTAACGAGGCCATGGCCGAGATCGGCCTGGAGGTCGCGCGCTCGGGCTATGCCTACAGCGTGGCAGACGCCGAGGCCATCGCCGAGCGCGTGGGATATCCCTGCGTGCTGCGTCCGAGCTTTACCCTCGGCGGCGCCGGTGGTGGCATCGCGCATGCTCACGAGGAGCTCGTCTCCATCGTGAGCCAGGGCCTGGAGCTCTCACCTGCCCACGAGGTGCTGGTTGAGGAGTCCATCGAGGGCTGGAAAGAGTACGAGATGGAGGTCATGCGTGACCACGCCGGCAACGGCATTATCGTGTGCTCCATCGAGAACCTCGACCCCATGGGTGTGCATACCGGCGACTCCATCACCGTGGCGCCGGCGCAAACCCTCTCCGACCTGGAGTATCAGCGCATGCGCGTGGCCTCGCTCGCCATTCTGGAGAAGATCGGCGTCGAGACCGGTGGCTCCAACGTGCAGTTTGCCGTGAACCCCCAGACCGGCCGCCTGATCGTCATCGAGATGAACCCGCGCGTGAGCCGTTCGTCCGCGCTGGCCTCCAAGGCCACGGGTTTCCCCATCGCCAAGGCCGCCGCGCGCCTGGCTGTGGGCTACACGCTCGACGAGATCGTCAACGACATTACCAAGGCAACGCCCGCCTGCTTTGAGCCCACGATTGACTACTGCGTGGTCAAGGTGCCGCGCTTTGCCTTCGAGAAGTTCAAGGGAACCGACCCCACGCTCACCACGCGCATGAAGGCCGTGGGCGAGATTATGGCGATCGGCCGCACCTTTGAGGAAGCCTTCGGCAAGGCCATGCGCTCGCTGGAGGATGGTCACCAGGGCATTTGCGCCGGTGGCAAGGAGGGTGCCGATAAACTGAGCGACGATGAACTCGCCCAGGCCGTGGGCACCCCGACCGAGCACCGCATCTTCTTTGTGGTCGAGGCCCTGCGCCGCGGCTGGGACATCGCCCGCATCCATGCCATCTGCGGCATTGATCCGTGGTACCTCAACCGTATCAACGACATGGTGCAGGTCCAGGAGAGCATCCGCGGCCTGCGTGTGGAGGATATCGACGCCGACGCGATGCGCCTGCTCAAGCAGTACGGCACGAGTGACGCCGAGATCGCCGCGCTGACCGGCTCGGACGAGCGCTTTGTGCGCGCCTATCGCAAGGGTCTGGGCGTGGTTCCCAGCATGAAGACGGTCGATACCTGCGCTGCGGAGTTCTCGAGCGCCACGGAGTACCACTACAAGACGTACGAGAACATCTACCGCACGAGCCCGGATGCCAAGAAGTGCGTGGCTCCCGACGAGACCGCGCCGGCGGACAAGCCCAAGGCCATGATTCTGGGCGCCGGTCCCAACCGCATTGGCCAGGGTATCGAGTTCGATTACTGCTGCGTGCACGCGAGCTACGCGCTGGCAGCCCGCGGCTTTGAGACCATCATGGTCAACTGCAATCCCGAGACTGTTTCGACCGACTACGACACGTCCGACCGCCTTTACTTTGAGCCGCTCACCTACGAGGACGTCATGGATGTCATCGATGTTGAGCGACCCGACGGCGTCGTGGTGACGCTCGGCGGCCAGACTCCGCTTAAGCTGGCGCGCATGCTCGAGGAGAGCGGCGTGAACATTATGGGCACCAAGCCCGATGCCATCGACTTTGCCGAGGACCGCGAGCGCTTTGCCGCCCTGCTCGACAAGCTGGGCATCATGTACCCGCCGGCGGGCCAGGCAACCTCGTTTGAGGAGGCCGAGGCCGTGGCCGCGCATATCGGCTACCCGCTGCTGGTGCGTCCGAGCTACGTGCTGGGCGGCCGCGGCATGATGATCGCCTACGATGCCGAGCATCTGCGCGATTACATGGCCGAGGCTGCGCGCATTAGCCCCGACTACCCGGTGTATCTCGACCGTTTCTTGGAGGGTGCGATCGAGTCCGATGTCGACGCCCTGTGCGATGGCGAAGAGGTCTACATCGGCGGCATTCTGGAGCATATCGAGGAGGCCGGTATTCACTCCGGTGACTCCGCGACCTGTATCCCGCCGTTTAGCTTTAGCGAGAGCCTGCAAGCGAAGCTCCGCGAGACCACGCGCCGCATCGCGATGGCGCTGGGAGTCCGCGGCCTGGTTAACGTGCAGTATGCCATCAAGGGCGAGACTGTTTACGTGATCGAGGCAAACCCGCGCGCAAGCCGTACCGTGCCGTTTATCTCCAAGGCCACCGGCGTGCCGCTGGCCAAGTGCGCGGCGCGTATCATGGCAGGCGATTCCATCGCCAGCCTGGGTCTGCCGAGCGACGAGCGTCAGCTCGATTGGTTCTGCATGAAGGAAGCCGTTATGCCCTGGGGCCGTTTCCCCGGTGCCGACGTTATCCTGGGGCCCGAGATGAAGTCGACGGGCGAGGTCATGGGTATCGCCAAGAGCTATCCCGAGGCATATGCCAAGACGCAGCTGGCGATTGACTACAAGCTGCCCGACCCGAGCGCCGGCAAGGTGTTCATTAGCGTGTGCGACCGCGACAAGCGTCATATCCTTTCGGTTGCGCGTATCCTTCGCTACCTGGGCTTTGATATCTGCTCCACCGAGGGTACGGCGCGCGTGCTGCGTGGCGGCAACGTGACGTGCGAGGTCGTGGAGAAGATTAGCGGCCCGCACGACGGCGAGCGCCCCAACATCGGCGACCTCATCGCCGATAGCAAGATCGCGGTAATCATCAACACGCCGTACGGCCCGGGTTCGCGTGGCGACGGCTATCTGTTGCGTACCGAGGCAGTGCGCCGCGGCGTGACCTGCGTGACGGCGATGTCCGCGGCCAACACATACGTGAGTGCCATCGAGGCCGTGCGCGAGGACCAGCAGGGCCACGGCAGTGCCAACGACATGGGCATGGACGTCATCGCCCTGCAGGACCTGCCGCAGCACACGGTTTAGGTCGAGCTGCCCGGCCGGGGCGGGAGGGGCCGAGATTTCCCCCTTTCGCTCCGGCTGCAAGCAGAGTCGCTCAGGAGGAAACTCGGCCCCTCTCGCCCCGACGCACTGTGTCTAGACGGGCTGCACCTCCTGTTTTTAGAGATAAATACCATTTAGCGGTGATATTCAACCGTTCAAGATATTATGTAATGGCATATTACGTCATATGACGTAATATGCCATTAGCAGTCAAGGATGATTGTCTGTGTTCAAGTCGAGAAAGGGGCAAAATGATTAAACTGTGTCGCGTCGATAGCCGGTTAGTGCATGGGCAGACCGTGTTCTCTTGGTATCCAACGCTTGAAGCAAACGCTATTCTTGTGGTTTCAGATGAGTACGCCGCAAGCAAAGAGCGAATTCAAGCGCTGCGAATTGCAAAACCCGCTGATGCCAAATTGGTTGTCAAAAGTGTAGAAGATTCCATCGTGGCCCTTAACGGAAGCGCGGTGGATAAATACGAGCTAATTGTTGTTGCGGGAAATGTACATGACGCCTGTGAAGTTGCGCGTGCGTGTCCAAAAATAACGTCTGTGAATTTAGGCGGCGCTCGACCGTTGGGGGATAGCGTAAAGGAGCTTGGCCCTGCTGTGCGCCTTTCCCAATCCGATATTAATGAAATTAAGAAAGCCATGGCTGATGGAATCGAGTTCGAGGTAAGGCAGGTTGCTAGCGAGAAAAAACGCATCGTAACAAGTTTTGATTTGTAGGAAGAGGGAGAAATATGCTGCTTCAGGCTTTTCTGGTTGGTCTTGCCGCTGCGATAGGTCAATCGGATTATTTACTCGGTACTGCGATGGTCGAGCGGCCGATTGTCCTCGGAGCGATCGTCGGTATTTTTTTGGGTGATATTCCGACTGGCGTTATTGTTGGTTTCCAGCTCGAACTCGCGTTCATGGGGGTCTGGCAGGTTGGTGCTGCCGTGCCGCCCAACGTAATTGTTGGTTCAGTTTTGGGAACAGCCTTTGCGATTACTATGGGTGCGGGTCCCGAGACCGCTCTGACTATTGCTATGCCCACTGCGGTGCTTGCCGGCATGTTTGACAGCCTTATGTATAGCGTTGTTACGCCTCCTATGGCTGTCTGGGCTGATCGTGGTGCCGAAAAAGACGACCCCAAAACGATTGCAGCCGCTATGTGGACCAATGGAATTCTCTACATCATTGCGCTTGGCTTGATTTGCGGCGTGGCTTTTTACGTTGGAAATGATGCTGTTCAGGCACTGATTGACGCCATTCCTGATTGGCTTACGAATGGGCTTACGATCGCAACGGGTATTCTGCCCGCGCTTGGATTTGCGCAGCTTATGTCAATCCTGTCCACCAAGGAGCTGAGCTTCCTATTCTTTGGAGGCTTCTTGCTGAGTGCCTATCTAAACATTCCGACGATCGGTATCGTGGCGTTTTCGCTGATCCTGATTGGGATTCTCAATATGGCTCACATTTTTATGCCTGCCAGTGCGGCGGTCGCTAAGGAGGTTGACGATGACAACGAATTCTAATGATGTTCTTGAGCTCTCGCCGGAGTCAAATAAATCGACCGATAAGAGAATAACCAAGAAAGACTTAAAGGCGTTATTTTGGCGCAGCTTTCCACTCAACATCATGTGGAGCTTTGACCGACAAATGAACGTTGGTTTCTGCTACGACATGATTCCGGTAATCAAGCGGTTATACGATAAGCCTGAAGACCGGATCGAGGCATATAAGCGTCATCTTGAGTTCTACAATATTCAAGTTACGTTTAATCCTCTGGTCGCCGGCATTGTGGCCTCCATGGAGGAGGAAAACGCCAACAATCAGGACTTTGACACCGCCTCAATTAACGCCATGAAAGCATCGCTTATGGCTCCGCTTTCCGGTATTGGAGATTCACTGATTGCCAGTACGCTTCGCATGATTGCGACGGGCGTTGTGACAGGACTTTGCCTTTCGGGCAGTCTGCTCGGCCCAATCCTGTTCCTGCTTCTTTATAATGTCCCAACGATCCTGATCCGCTGGTTTGGGCTTCAGTATGGTTATTCGCTTGGCAGTGGCATGATTTCGAAGCTGAACGATTCTGATGTAATGCACAAAGTTACGTCCGGCCTGGCGATTGTGGGACTAATGGTAGTTGGTGGAATGGTGGCGACCACCGTTGCAGTTACCACTCCGCTCGCTCTTAACTTCGGCGACACCGCGTTTAAGTTGCAGGAAACGCTCGATGGGATATTCCCGGCTCTTTTGCCGCTCTGCGCGTTCGGGATCATGTGTCTTTGCAATAAGAAACAGGTCAAAATTATTTGGCAGATTGTGGGCATTCTCGCTGCGGGTATTGTGCTCGGCGTCCTGGGGATTTTGGGCTAGAGAAGGCGTCCATCTTTTGAGATGCTGAACTCGAAGGACGATGCGTCTGCTCGCCAAACGGTTTTCGAATAGTGGAGCGGCATTTCATTGCAGGCATATGTGACGTGCTCGACAACGCTCACGGGGGCTCCAACGATATAACCGAGAAGGTTTGCTTCTTGGAGCCCCGCTATTCCTGCGGTGATTTTGAGCTTCTCAATACCGGTTGCGATGCTGTAATGGTTGGCGATCAGGTCGAAAAGACTGGCATTGTCTGTGAGAAGCTCCAGTAGTCCGGGTAGAGTGCCCTGCGTTGCATAAATGGTGTCGATGGCGCAGGGGGCATTTTCGATATAAACCAAGCGCGCAACTCGTTGCACTACGGTTCCGTTGTCAATTTTGAGCTCCCGTGCAATGTGGGCATCAGCCTTGATCAAGCCTGTTTCCAAGATGGACTTGGTTGTTTTATCGCCGTATTGGGGGTCGGAGCTCAAATTGAAAATGGTGCTTGTTCCTCGTTTCAGGGTGAGCTTCGATGGGTTTACGAATGTCCCCTTGCCTCGCAGGCGGTAGAGCAAGTTTTGGTCAATGAGATTCTGTACGGCGCGTCTTACGGTGATCCTGCTTACTTTGTATTGCTTGCAAAGCTCGGTTTCGGTGGGAATCTGACTGCCGCCGGGGAGTTCGCCAGAAACTATTTTCTTGAGGATATCGTTTTCAACGGTCTGATAGAGAAGCTCTGGCTGAGTGAGCTCGTCTTTTGCTGCAGGCATGGTGGACCCCTTGGTCTTCAGTTTCTTTAGTACATAGATATACGACAACTGAGGACATCATAAGCCGTTATCTCAAAAGTTATGGAAATATCGATTTGGCGTTATCGCCGAGAGGGGATTTAAGATGGGCAGACAATACGACGAGGCGTTGATTGGCGCCATCTCCGGTCGCTCGTTTATAACCGAGAAGAGGGGACTCGAGGTTCAAATTCGTCCGGTTCCTGATGATGAAAGAGAGCATGTGCTTGACCCGCGAATTCTCGAGGTATCCCGCAAGAAGATGCGGAATGTTAGCATGTCTCCGAGCTGGACGAGCCTTATTGGAATGCGTCATCGCCCGGATAAGCCGACATACCGCCTACTCGATGGTGAGGTTCAGCGCGATGAGGTCCTCATGGAGGCAGCCGATCGCTATATAGATTTATTCGTCTGGACGCCACCAAATCATAAGGAGGCAAGTCCAGCGCTAGTTTACCTGCATGGCGGCGCGTTTATGGCGGGGAATGTTCTGCAATTTGAACATCAGCTCGAGTTCATCGCCGAAAAGTCTGGTGCAGTGGTGGTTTATCCGGAATACCGCTTGGCGCCGGAGACGGCATTTCCCGGGCAGATCGAGGATTGCGTTCTTGCTCTTGATTATGTGCGCGAGCATGCCGGGGATCTCGGAATCGATCCTCATAAAATAATGGTCGCCGGCGACTCTGCGGGAGGAAGCCTTACTAATGCGTGTGTTCAGCTCAGGGGTGCTGGAGCTGTAGCCCATGCCTTCGAAATCTATCCTGAAGTCGACCTTGCGGGCGAACAGGGCGAGGGATATGAGGATTTTCCTGCGATAGCCGATCAAGAGGACGTTGCGCGTTTTCGCATCGACCATCTTCGCGATTCGGACGGCCCGATGGTCGAACTTTGTGCACACGGAAAAATGTCTCCTCATGACCCGTTGATTTCTGCGCTAATGCTTGAGGACTGCACTGATTTCTCCCCGGTGACTATCGTGACATCCGAATACGATCCGCTTCGTATCCCCGATGAAAAATGGGCTACAAAATTACGGTCTTCAGGAATCGATGTCGAGGTCATCGAATATGCCGGATGTGACCATGGTTTCTTCGATCATTTTGGCGTGTACCCGCAATCGGAAGACGTGTGTTTGTTGATGGCTGAGAAGCTTAAAGAAATGGCTGTACAATAACGTCTCTCGGCGATAAGGGACTGAAGTCGCCTGTGTTTCTGCATTCGTGGTTCTCAGTCTGATTAAAAATGAGGCTTGCTCCTTGCCCGAGTGGGTGGGGAGCAGTTTGTTTTTTGTAGCGATACGAGGTGAGTGCCGCGCACTTTAGATCGCCATTTTGCTTCGCTGTATACCACTTGACGTAATAAAAGAGGCAAGGGCGGTGCGAGGGCCAACAGTCATTCTAAGCTCGGATTCGTATCCTAAAAGGTTGTTTCGGTTGCGTGGTACAATATAGCAAAAAAGAATGATAAAATGAATTCGAAAAAGAATTCATTTTTAGGAGGTATGTATGCCTGCTTTGCAGATGCTCGACAACCTTGTTCCAATTAGCGATTTCAGCCACGGTAAGGGCTCGGCTGCATTTTCGAAGGTTGGGGACGACAATCCAGTTGTGGTTCTCAAACACAACAAGCCAGCGTTTGTGATTGTGACACCCGATGAATATAGGGAAGCGAAGCAAGCGGAGGAGGACCTCGCCTTGTTAACGTTGGCACTTAAGAGAGTGGCTGTGGCACGTGACGATGCGCTTGTTTCCCTGTCTGATGTTATGGAAGAGCTGGGTGTGAGCCAGGACGAACTCGATCAGATGGATGAGGTCGAGTTTGAATGAGTGGGTACGAAGTCGCTTTCTACCCGGATGCTCTCAAGGATATTAAGCGTCTGGACGGCTCCCAACGAAAGATCGTCCTTAAGGCTATAAAAAAAATCAGAACGAACCCATTGCCGCAGAACGAAGGTGGATTCGGCAAGCCTCTTGGAAACAAGGCAGGTACGGATTTGACTGGCTTTATGAAAATCAAGCTCAGGGGAAGTGGCATTCGAATCGTGTACCGCCTCATCAGAATTAAAGAAAAGATGGCCATCGTAGTGGTAGGCGCTCGCGAAGACATGGAAGTCTACCGAACTGCTCAGAGACGAGAACTCGATTTCGAGAAATGGGCGGAAGAGAATATCTAGCTTTAACGATGAACGACGAGTGAGCGTTGGTGGGGCCCTGACGAATTAGATTCGTCAGGGTTTTTCGCTGAACCAATTGCCTTCAGTCTCCGTTGACCTTTCCTTCCAATTCATCAGCCAACGTACGTCATGGCAATTCCCGGTAGGTCGCAGGGCGCTTCGCGGGCGGGCCAGGCTTTATCTGAACGACTTTGCGAAGCAACCGGAGTGAAGATAAAGCCTGGCCCGCCCGCGAAGCGCCACAAAGACCGCAGGGACGGGAGCAGCTATACTACTCTCAGTAGTTAAGGGTCGCGGATCCGCCGCGTCGCCGTTCTCAACAGGAGGTCTTTGTTTATGGCAGATCAAAAGCCGGTTGTCGGGATCATCATGGGTTCCAAGTCCGACCTGGGCGTTATGGAAGGTTGCACCGCCGAGCTCGAGGCGCTGGGCGTGCCCTATGAGCTTGTCATTGCGAGCGCACACCGCACACCGGCGAAGGTCCACGAGTGGGCTTCGACTGCCGCCGATCGCGGTATCAAAGTGATTATCGCCGCCGCCGGCAAGGCCGCTCACCTGGGTGGTGTCGTGGCTGCCTTTACGCCGCTGCCGGTCATCGGCGTGCCTATGAAGACGAGTGACCTGGGCGGCATGGATTCGCTGCTGTCGATGGTGCAGATGCCTTCGGGCGTGCCCGTGGCCTGCGTTGCCATCAACGGCGCCAAGAACGCCGCCATCTACGCCACGCAGATTCTGGGCGCTTGCGACCCCGAGTACCGCAAGGTTATCGAGAAGATGAAGCAGGAGATGGCCGACGCCTAGGCGTTCCGCCGTTTCACCGCAGTATAAGGAGAGCCATGTCCGACTATCAGGGAAAACGATTCAAGGCTTCTCAGATTCCCGATCCGTCGAAGCCGGGTGCTGCCCATGCGGCACAGCAGGGTCGGACATCCTCTCCTCAGCAGCCGCGCGCGCCGCGCCCCGTAACGCCGATGTCCCATCGCCGCCAGGATACGCCGGCTGCGTATCGCCCTTCGTCATATGGCACGGCAAAGAAGCAGGCTCGGACGACGAGGCAGCTGAGCGACGCGCCGTCCAACTATGCCGAGCAGCCGCGTAAAAAGCGCCGCTCCATCATTCCTATTCTGCTCATCATCGTGGGCATCGGTCTGATTGTCGCCGCCGCCGCTATCTTTATCAATGCTCAGATTGGCTATAAGCAGGCGAGCGATTCGTACCAGAAAATCGAGAAGCAATATGTAAGCGATCAGGACGCCAGCGGCGTGCCGATTATCGACTTCGATGCGCTTGCTCAGACAAACCCCGAGATTGTGGGTTGGATTTATGTGCCGGGAACCAACATCAACTATCCCGTGGTGCAGACCAACAACAACTCCAAATACCTCAACACGCTGTTTGACGGTACATCTAACGCGTCCGGTGCCATTTTCTTGGATAGTGATGACACCGCGCCGGGAATGGTTGACCAGCAAACCACGATTTACGGACACCATATGAACGATGGGTCGATGTTCAACGTGATTTCGGACACCACCGACCAGGCGACGTTCGACAGCATTGAATATGTGTACTACATCACACGGGATGCTACGTATAAGCTGCGACCACTGGCGACCAAGGTCGTTGAGGACACGTATGCCAAGGCGCGCACGCCCAATTTTGAGGGCGACGACGGGCTCAAGAACTACCTGTCCGAGATGCTCGACGGTGCCTCTGCCGTGGCGAGCGATGCCACCGATCGTGCTGCTTCGGCAACCAAGGTCGTAACGCTTGTGACCTGTCGTTCGTTATCGCTGAGCAACACACGTGCCGTCATGGTGCTCACGCCGGTCGTGGAATAGATAATGGGCTACTCAATGACGGTGAAAGGGGAAATGATGCTCGAGAATGGCAAAACGATGCCTTCGGTTGATGCTTGGCTGCGCGAGGCCAAGGCCGATGCTTCGGCGGCAGGCTGTGGGATGTATCTGACACATAACGGTGTGGTGCGCGCGACGCCCAAGTCCGAGGCACGCGGTGTCGAGACCGATGGCGTGGTGCCGGGCCACAAGGTGGGCGGCATGGTGTTCGGCTTCGATGCTCAGAAGGTGCAGGCTGCTATCGAGGCCACGCGCGTGATGCCGGGTATCGGCTATGTGCGCGTGTGGCTGGCGAGCGGTGAGCTTGCCGTGGGTGACGACATCATGCTCGTGCTCATCGGCGGGGACATTCGCCCGCACGTGGTCGATGCGCTGCAGGCGCTCGTTGGCACCATCAAGAATGAATGCGTGAGTGAGGTCGAGCGCGAGGCGTAGAGGCTTGCGTCGATAGAAGTATCGTTTATAAAAATGCCCACCGGTACGTGTGATACCGGCGGGCATTTTGCGTTTTGGGCGCGGTTGGCGCTACACGCGCGTCGCATCCTTGGGGCTCATGGTCATGCTCTGGAAGCGATTCTCCATAAAGTCATTATCGAAGTACTTGCCGTAGAACTGCGCAACGGGAATATCCGGTTCCGTGCCGTTGACGCGCTGATACCAATAATCGAGCGACTGCAGCGTCATAACGCCATCGACCAGCATAATGATGGTGAAGATGACGGTAGCCGAGTAGCGGCTCTTCCACGGAATCATGTTGATGAGCTTGAGCAGCCTCGGCAGCAGCAGCTTGATCCAGATGAGGCCACCCAGGCCCCACAGGCAGGCGAAGCCCGTGCAGGTACGTCCGCCGGTAAGGACGGCGAGCGGATCGGGCATGCCAAAGAGCTTCATATGCGAGTAGCTCCACGAGACCACGCCAAACGAGGTCTGCATAAACCAGCCCACGAACACCTCAAAGCTTGCACCGAGCAGCGCACTCACCAAAAAGATAATGATGGGGTTCTTTTTATAGAAGCGGTTGAGCACCATGGTCATGAGCACGGCGCCAAATCCGTAGATGGGGCTGAAGGGGCCAAACAGCATGCCGGCGCGGTTCTGGTAGACGCCCGGGTCGTCGACCGTCATGTGCCAGATGTCCTCGGCGATCAGGCCGAGTATGCAGCAGACAAAGAATACCCAGAACAGGTTGAAGTAGTTGAGCTTGATGTAGCCTTCGCCGGTTTCATCGCGCCCGAGCATGCCCTCGGCGGCGGCGTCGCGATCGAGCATTTCCTGCAGGCGGCGCTGCAGCTCGCGCTCCTGGCGCAGCGTGGGATCGACGGTGGCCGAAAGCGCGACGAGGATGCCGAGCTGGATGGCAGGGCGCAGCAAGAAGGGCCCGATACCCTGGAGCATCACGTCGACCAAAAGCTCGACGACGGTGAATGCAATAAGGATGTAGGACAGGCGAGCGGCGTTGCGGCGCTGGTTTTTGATAAGGTCCAGGCCAAAGATGATCAGGATGACGGCGCTTGCCGCAGAGAGCATGATGCCGGCGACGATAAGGCCGACCGCGACGAGCGTGTTGTCGCCGAGCTTGGCGGCGGCGTTGCCGTTGATGAGCGCGGTGATGACCTGCCACATAAAGGCGCCGACCGAAGGGAGCGTGCCCACGCCGGACAGGATGCACAGGACAGCGTACACCTTAATGATGAGGGGGATCTTCTTGACCTCCGTGGCGCTGGGGACGCTGGGGTCGAGTTCGTTTCGATCCATACATAACCTTTCTCGTTTTGCTGTAGGTACAAGGATACGCCGCCGACCTGCCAAAAGACAGGACGAACGTCCCAATTGCAACAATGCAAGCCCCAACGGCGGGCGAGACGCGTCGCAACGGAAGTATGCGGGATCGTCGGCCCCGAGGCGGTTGCCCAATAAAATGTTTGGCTGCAAAACGGATTATAAGCTCGGTGGGCTTTTAAAAAGCGCTGTTCATGCGCGGGAGTGCTTGTCTTGCCGTGCGTATAATAGGGCAGGTAACGCCAAATAACGAGGCTCTGAGGGGATGCCATGTCTCAAGAAACCATCCACGCGGCCGAGCGCGCCGCGGGACAGGTGAAGACCATGTCGACGTATGATCCGGACTCCGACCAGCTGCATGAGGAATGCGGCATTTTTGGTGTGTGGGCACCCGATCGCGATGTGGCTCGACTGACGTACTTTGGTCTGCGCGCGCTGCAGCATCGCGGCCAGGAATCGGCGGGAATCGCCGTGGGCGACGGCGGCACGGTTATGGTTCGCAAAGACCTGGGACTGCTCGATCGCGTGTTCTCCAACGCCGACCTGTCGACGCTCTCCGGCCAGCTGGCCGTGGGCCACGTGCGCTATGGCACCGCCGGCGCCAAGAGCTGGGAAGCCTCGCAGCCGCATCTTTCCACCATCAACAGCGTCATTATCGCGCTTGCTCACAACGGCACTCTGGTCAACACCGACGAGTTGCGCCGTCAGCTGATCGAGCTGGGCGTGCCGTTCCTCTCCAATTCGGATTCCGAGGTCGCGACTAAGCTTATCGGCTACTTTACTCAGCGTACAGGCCATCTGCGTGAGGGCATTCGCAAGACCATGGAGCTCGTGCGCGGCGGCTACGCCATGACGCTCATCAACGAGCAGGCGCTCTACGCCTTCCGCGATCCGCACGGCATTCGTCCGCTGGTGCTGGGCAAGCTGGTGGACGAGGGTCTGGACCAGGCCGATGCCGCATCCGTTTCGCAGCTGCCCTCGCAAGACGGCGCCACGACGGTCGACTCCGCCGTCCATGTCACGCGTGCCGGCGGTTGGGTCGTTGCTTCCGAGACCTGCGCACTCGACATCGTGGGTGCCGAGTACGTCCGTGACGTCCGTCCCGGCGAGATCTTGCGCATCAGCGCCGAGGGTCTGGTATCCGAGCAGGGCGTGCCTGCGGCCGAAGAGCCTGCTAACTGCATCTTTGAGCAGGTCTACTTTGCCCGCCCCGACTCCATCATGAACGGCAAGAGCGTTTACGCCTGCCGTTACGACATGGGCCGTCAGCTGGCACACGAGGAGCCCGTCGAGGCCGACCTGGTCATCGGCGTGCCCGACTCCGGCCTGCCCCCCGCGGAGGGCTATTCGCACGAGAGCGGTATTCCCTTTGGCGAGGGCCTTATCAAGAACCGCTACGTGGGTCGTACGTTTATCGAGCCCACGCAGGAGCTGCGCGCCATGGGCGTGCGCATGAAACTCAACCCGCTGCGCGACAACATCGAGGGCAAGCGCCTGGTCGTCATCGACGACTCCATCGTGCGCGGCACCACCATGGTGCAGCTCGTCAAGATGCTGCGCAACGCCGGCGCCAAGGAGATTCATATCCGCATCAACTCGCCCGAGGTCATCTGGCCGTGCTTCTATGGTATCGATACCGACGTGCAGTCGCAGCTTATCAGCGCCAACAAGACGGTCGACGAGATTTGCGAGTATATCGGCGCCGATTCGCTGGCCTTCCTTTCGGTTGAGGGCCTGCTTAAGGTCATGCCCAAGGGCGGTTACTGCGATGCGTGCTTTACTGGCCGCTACCCCGTGGCGATTCCCGAGAGCTTTGGCCGCGACAAGTTTATGGAGGGCTTTAAGCCCCGCAACCTGGACAAGCCGCTGCACTTTGACGACGACGCCGTGGTCGAGAAATACGACGACCGCAGCTGGGAAGAGAAGCACGGCGAGGCCTAAAACCTGCCATGTGGGGACAGGTTTATTTTGGTAGGTTTCACCTGCTGTTTTGTTGATATGACGGCGCGTGCTGTTATGGCGCGCGCCGAAATGAACGCAACTATGAGCACCGTTTGGCCCCTGGGCGGCGGACGGTAGTGGGAGAGGAAGGCTCAGATGAGCGACAGCAAACATGTGACGTATGAGGACGCCGGCGTCGATACCGCCGAGGGCGGCCGCGCCGTCGACGCGATTAAGCAGATGGTCAAGGACACTAACCGCCCCGAGGTCATCGGCGGCATCGGTGGCTTTGGCGGCCTGTTCTCGGCCGCCGCGCTTAAGGATATGGAAGACCCGATCCTGATCAGCGGCACTGACGGCGTGGGCACCAAGCTCGTGCTCGCCCAGATCATGGACCGTCACGAGACGGTGGGCCAGGACCTGGTCGCCATGTGCGTCAACGACATTTTGGCTTCGGGCGCCGAGCCGCTGTTCTTCTTGGACTACGTTGCCATTGGCCACATCGAGGCCGAGCATATGGCAAAGATCATCAAGGGCGTTGCCGACGGCTGCAAGCTCGCGGGCTGCGCGCTCGTGGGTGGCGAGATGGCCGAGCACCCGGGCGTCATGGCTCCGGCCGACTACGACCTCGCTGGCTTTACCGTGGGCGTCGTCGACCGTCCCAAGATGCTCGACCCCGCGAACGTTCGCCCCGGCGATGTGATCCTGGGCCTGCCTTCCACCGGCGTGCACTCCAACGGCTATTCGCTCGTTCGCAAGGTCATCGGCGTCGACGGCATCAAGCCGGGCACGCCCGAGGCCGCCGCTAAGGCCGAGGAGCTGAGCCGTCCGCTCGAGGAGCTCGGCGGTGCATCGCTGGCAGACGCCCTGTTGGCTCCTACGCGCATTTACGTCAAGCCGATTCTGGAGCTGCTCCGCGGTGGCGCCAACGTTCATGCCATTGCCCACATCACCGGCGGCGGTATTACCGAGAACCTCAACCGCGCGCTTGCCGACGACGTCGACGCCGTGGTCACCCGCAACGGTGCCGAGATGGACTGGGACGTTCCGCCCGTCATCACCTATGTGTCGCGCCAGGCCGAGCTTGCGCCCAACGAGGCGTGCAAGACCTTCAACATGGGCGTTGGCCTGTGCCTGATCGTCGCCCCCGAGGATGAGACCGCGGTGACCGAGGCTCTGGTCGCGCTGGGCGAGAAGCCGTTCCGCGTGGGCGAGTGCGTCGAGGGCTCCGGTAAGGTCGTGTACTCCGATGAGCGCTAACGAGCAGATGGCCGCTAGTGAGGGTCTTGGGTTTGTGCCCTACACCCGTCCGACCGGTACAGATACGGCTGAGCCGCTCAAGATCGGTGTGCTCATCAGCGGTTCGGGTACCAACCTGCAAGCGTTGATCGACCTGATCGCCGCCGGCAAGCTCAACGCCTCGATTGAGCTCGTGGTGTCGAGCCGCCCTTCGGCCAAGGGTTTGCAGCGCGCAGAGCGTGCGGGTATCCAGACGCTCACGCTGTCCAAGGATGTCTACGCCGACCCTATCGCCGCCGACGAGATTATTGCGCACGAGCTGCTCGAGCGCGGCTGCGAGTATGTGGTCATGGCCGGCTACATGCGCATGGTGCACACGCCGCTGCTGGCGGCGTTCCCCAACCGCGTGGTCAACCTGCACCCGGCCCTGCTGCCGAGCTTTACCGGTGCCCACGCGATCGACGATGCGTTTGCCCGCGGCGTCAAGGTGACCGGCGTGACCGTGCACTTTGCCAACGAGATCTACGACAACGGCCCCATCATCGCCCAGCGCGCGCTGGCTGTTGAGGAGGGCTGGGATGTCGATACGCTCGAGGAGCACATCCACGCGATCGAGCACGTGCTGTATCCCGAGGTCGTGCAGATGCTCGCCGACGGCCGCGTCCACGTGCTGGAGAGCGGCAAGGTGGCAATTGATGCGCCTCGCGGCTAGCGGCGCACAGTACAATTTAGCTGAGTAGTCAGGGTGGTCATTGGCGCCAAGGCGCAAGTGGCCATCCTTTGTTTTAGGTAGTCATTGGGGACGTTCTTGAATGACTAGTCGTTTAAGAACGTCCCAGGTGACTAGGTGAGAGAGGTGAGCGCATGGCGGATAACGAAGCGCTGTTTACGCCTGAGCTGGTGTTTTTTGATTGGGAGTGCGCGATACCGGGTGAGGTGTTTGCGCGACTCGAGGGCGAGCTCGCCCCGCGCGGCTACATTGCCGATGGCTGGCTTGACGCCGTTCGCGCACGCGAGGACGCCTATCCCACGGGCCTTGCCATGCCGGCGGCCAATATCGCCATCCCACATACTGATCCCGGATTTGTGGCTAAGCCCTATATCGCGGTGGTAAAGCCTGCTGCGCCCGTGACATTCAATGCTATGGCGGGCATGGGCGCTCCCGTGCCGGCACAGATCATCATCAATCTGGGCATTGCCGAGCCGGGCGGCCAGGTCGAGGCCCTGCAAGCGCTCATGAATATCTTTATGGACGCCGACGCCGCAGCCGACGTACTCGGCCAGACCACACCCCAAGGCATGGTCGACGCCATCCGCCGCCACTTCTAAGGTGGAGCTAAGCCGGCAGTTAGGGACGGTCCTTAACTGCCGACTGCCAGGTATGTCTCCTTTGCACCAAAATGGTGCAGATTAACCTGTCCCCCATGCACCAGGTGTGCCGCGGGGGCTGCGTTGTGACACAATGGCGTTTGTTCGATTCGTGATGCGAAAGGCCAAACATGGCAAATAAGAAAAAGAACCCCGAGGCCGCGCCGACGCCCGAGCAACAGGCTCGCGCCGCCTCCAGCTCTCGTAAGAAGCAGCGCAAGACCTATGTGTCCAAGACCGTCAAGATCGTCCTAGTGGTCATCGGCGTGCTGGCGATGCTGCTTTCCGTCTCGGCCATGGCGTGCTCCGGCCTGATGTCGCAGTCCGAAAGCGCCAGCTCGGGCTATAAGCTCACTGGCGGCGTGGCTGCTACCATCAATGGTACCAACCTCACCGAGGACACCGTGACCAAGCAGATCATGAGCATGCGTACGTCCTATGGCTACACCAAGGACAAGGACTGGGCACAGTACCTGGTCAATAACGACCTCACGCCCAAGAAGTATCGCAAGCAGCTCATCGACTCCTACACGCAGCAGATTCTGCTTCAGCAAGCGCAGAAGGAAAACGGCGTGACCGTCTCGGACGAGGAGGTCGAGAAGGCCTGGAAGGACGCCTGCAAGAGTGCCGGCGGCGCCAAGACCTTTAAGAAGACGCTTAAGACCTATGGCTACACCGAGGACACCTACAAGGACTCGCTCAAGGAGAGCCTGGCACAGCAGAAACTTAAGGATGCGGTAGCACCCACAAGCAAGCCCAAGGGCAGCGAGATCGTCGATTACATCAACGAGAACCTGTCTAACTACAATGACGCCCGTCGCTCGTCGAATATCCTGATCAAGGTCGATTCCGACGCTTCCGACGAGGACAAGGCCGCCGCCAAGGCCAAGGCGCAGGAGTGCCTGGACAAGATTAACTCCGGTGAGCTGAGCTTTGAGGACGCCGTAAAGCAGTATTCCGACGATACCGGCTCCAAGGATAAGAAGGGCGATGTGGGCTGGGACAAGCTCACCACCTTCGTCGACAGCTACCAGGCGGCGCTCGAGGGGCTCAACAAGGGCGATATGAGCGACGTCGTCGAGTCGACCTATGGTTACCACATCATCAAGTGCACCGACTACTTCCATGTCGATAATCAGGTCGATGACATTAAGCAGGTGCCCAAGGACATCAAGAAGTACGTCTCCAACGTGGTGAAGACGCAGGCGGCAAGCACCGCGTACAGCGAGTGGCTGGAGCAGTACAAGAAGGACGCCGACATTACCGTTAACCCCATGCCCAAGGACGTGCCCTATAACGTCAGCCTGAAGGGAGTCACCAAGAGTTCGACCGACGATTCGTCGACGACTAAGTAATCATGGGGCGGTGCACGCGTGAGTACCGCCCACGCTATTGAGGAGGATATGCAGATGACCAACGAAGAGCTGCAGAAGGAAATGATTGCGGCCATGAAGGCCAAGGACAAGGTTCGCCTGTCTATCATTCGCCAGGTTAAGGCCGAGGTGAAGAATATCGAGGTCAACGAGCGTCGCGATGTGACCGAGGAAGACGTCAACAACATGATCAAGCGTCTGATCAAGCAGACGAGCGAGACGCTGGAGATGTCCATCAAGGCCGGCACCGACCAGGAGCGTACCGACAATCTGACCGAGCAGGTCAAGATTCTGGAGAGCCTGCTGCCCGCACAGGTTTCGGGCGAGGAGCTCGAGGCTCTGATTGAGCAGGTTATCGCCGAGCTGGGCGCCACGTCCAAGAAGCAGATGGGCCAGGTTATGGGCGCACTCGGCAAGGCCACCGGCGGCAACTTCGATAAGCCGGCCGCAGCAAAGATCGTCGGCGCCAAACTCGCGTAGGGGCCGAGCGGTACATAGTTGATGCCGAGGGGGCGTGGCCGTCATGGTCGCGCCCCTTTTTGCTGGGCTGGGCACTCATTGGGGACAGACTTAAATGAGTGCCCAATGAGCAGGCACTCATTTAAGTCTGTCCCCAATGAGTGGGTTAAAGGTTGCGGGTTCTTTACGGGAATGTGGTGTGGGCTGCGGAAACGTGGTTCTTTCCGTACAATAGTTCAACTCGTGTAAACGCAGGGAAGGGACATTCATGGCAGACATGATCGAGATCAAGCATCTCAACAAGTACTTTGGCGACCTGCATGTGCTCAAAGATATCAATCTCACCGTCAAGCGCGGCGAGAAGCTCGTAATGATCGGGCCTTCCGGCTCGGGTAAGTCGACGCTCATCCGTTGCGTCGATTATCTGGAGGAGCCCACGTCGGGCGAGGTCGTCATCGACGGTACGCCGCTCACCAAAAAGAATCACCTGGAGATGGCTCGCAAGTACAGTTCCATGGTGTTTCAGCAGTTCAACCTGTATCCCAACATGACGGTGCTCGGCAACCTGACGCTCGCGCCCATCAAGCTGCAAAAGAAGAGCAAGGAGGAGGCGACCGAGGTCGCCATCGCCGCGCTCAAGCGCGTCGGCATGGCGCATAAGGCCGGCGAGTATCCGCAGAATCTCTCGGGCGGTCAGCAGCAACGCATCGCCATCGCCCGTGCCCTGTGCACCAAGCAGCCCATCATCCTGTTTGACGAGCCGACCTCGGCGCTCGACCCCGAGATGGTCCAGGAGGTTCTGGACGTTATGATTGAGCTCGCGCAGGAGGATATCACCATGATCTGCGTGACGCACGAGATGGGCTTTGCGCGCCAGGTGGCCGACCGCGTCATCTTTATGGAGGACGGCCGCATTCTGGAGGAGGGCACGCCCGAGCACTTCTTCGATAACCCCGAGAACCCGCGCTGCCGCGAGTTCCTGTCCAAGATTCTGCACTAGGCGCGGTGATGGACATGACGGATATGACAAGGACGGCCGTGTCGCGCCGTCACTTTTTGCAGCTGGCGGGCGCCGGCATGCTTGCGCTGACGGGGATCGCGCTTGCCGGTTGCGGCAACTCCACCAGCGGCGAGGACTCCGACAAGGGGTCTAAGCTTGCGGCCATTAAGTCGCGTGGCCATCTGAATGCCGGCGTTAAGAAGGACGTTCCCGGCTACGGCTATTACGACACCGCCAAGGGCCGCTTTGAGGGCATGGAGGTCGATTTGTGCTACCAGATCGCCGCTGCCGTCTTTGGCGTGAGCTACAAGGAGACTCGCGCCCAGGAGCTTGTCGAGTTTACCGACGTAACGCCCAAGACACGCGGCCCGCTGATCGATAACGGCCAACTCGACGTGGTCGCGGCGACCTACACCATCACCGACGAGCGCAAGAAGAGCTGGGATTTCTCGACGCCGTACCGCACCGACTACGTGGGACTCATGGTCAAGAAGCGTTCGGGCTTTACCTCGATTGAGGACCTGGACGGCAAGGTCATTGGTGTGAGCCAGGGTGCCACCACGCAGGGCCTGATCGAGCAGATGATCAAGGACAACGGCTTTAGCTGTAAGCCCGAGTTTAGGGCATTTAGCGGCTACCCCATCATCAAGAGTTCGCTCGACGCCGGCAATATCGACGTCTTTGCCATGGACCGCTCCACGCTGGCCGGCTACATGAACGAGACCGTTGAGTTGTTGCAGCCCGAGGTCAAGTTTGGCGAGCAGGGCTACGGCGTGGCGACCAAGAAGGGCTGCGACCTTTCGGCCGTGGTCGATCAGGTGATTTGTGATCGCCTGGCCGATGGCTGGCTCGACCAAGAGGTCAAGACCTGGGGTCTTGTATAGGCACATCGTCCAAGGAAGGAATCAAATGCTCGAAGGATTATTTGACGCCGACCGTTGGTCGACGACATTTCAAAACATGGGGCCCTTCTGGGAGGGCTTTGGCGTGACGCTGCAAGTGGTCGTTGCCGGCCTGCTGCTGTCGCTGGTGCTGGGCACGCTGCTGGGCGTGTTCTCTACCACTCGCTCGCGCGTGCTGCGCGCCATAAGCCGCGTGTACGTGGAGTTTTACCAGAACACCCCGTTGCCCGTGCAGGTGCTCTTTATGTACATGGCCGGTCCGCAGTTTTTGCAGGCCATAACCGGTGCCGACCAGCCGGTGCGCATCGCGCCGTTCGTGCTGGGCTTCTTGGGCGTGGGCCTGTATCACGCGGCCTACATTTCGGAGGTTATCCGCACCGGTATCGAGGCGGTTCCGCGTGGTCAGATGGAGGCGGCCCAGAGCCAGGGCTTCACCCGTGCCCAGGCGTACTGGTACATCGTGCTGCCCCAGACATTCAAGATCATTCTGCCGCCGCTGTGTAACCAGGCGCTCAACCTGGTCAAGAACACGTCGGTGCTGGCGCTTGTGGCCGGCGGCGACCTTATGTACCGTTCCGACAACTTTGTGAGTCTGTACGGTTACCTGCAGGGATATATCGTCTGCTGCCTTATGTACTTCATCATCTGCTTTCCGCTCGCCATGTTGGTGCAGTGGCTCGAGCGCCGCTCCAAGGAGCGTCCGCGCGGCGTGAGTCTGGCCGAGCTGGGGCTCGACAACGTAGAGGAGGCCTAGCGCATGGAAATCTTCAACGCGTCCAACCTGCTCTACATTTGGGGCGGCTTTGTTAAGACGATCGAGATCTCGGCGCTGTCGATCTTTTTCTCGCTCATCTTTGGCACGGTGCTGGCGCTTGTTAAAAGCTATGCGCCCCGCCCGTTCCGTATTTTGGTGAGTGCCTATATCGAGCTGTTCCGTTGCACGCCGAACCTGCTGTGGATCCTTTTTATCTACTTTACGGTGCAGGGTTTGGACATTGTGATTTCGACCATCGCCTTTACGCTGTTTACCAGCGCTGTTATGGCCGAGATTGTGCGCGGCGGCCTCAACTCGATTCCGCGCGGCCAGTTTGAGGCAGCGCAGAGCCAGGGCTTTGGCTTCTTTGCCACCATGCGCTACATCATTCTGCCGCAGACGTTTAAGACGATCATTCCGGCGCTGTTTAGCCAGTGCACGACCGTCATCAAGGACAGCTCGTATCTTTCGGGCATTAACGTGGCCGAGCTCATGTACACGGCAAACGTCGTGATGGCCCACGCGATCGACCTGTCGCAGGTGCTTATGCTCTACGGCCTGGTGTTTGCGATGTACTTTGTACTCAACTTTGGTATCTCGCTGCTGGTCCGCGCATATCAGAGGCGAATGGTGGCAGCGTAGAATGTGGCAAAGGGACAGCCCCTTTGTCACATAGAGAAAGGAATCGCGATGAGCGATCTGGAGAATAAGAAGAATCCTGTGGTCATTACCATCGCGCGCGACTTTGGCGCCGAGGGCCACGAGATTGGTCGCATGCTTGCCGACGAGTTGGGGATTCCGCTGTACGATAACGAGCTGCTGGTGCGTGCGTCGCTGCGCGCGGGCGAGTCGCTCGATAAGATGGCCGCCTATGATGAGCGTCTGGCCGTGGAGAACATGGCGTTTCTGCCCGACCGCTACGATGCGCGTTCGTACTCGGATAAGTTGTTCCAAAAGATGAGCCAGGTGATTTTGGATCTGGGCGAGACCGAGAGCTGCATTATCGAAGGTCGTCTGTCCGATTACCTGTTGCGTAACAACCACAACCACATTGCCGTGTTGGTGACCGCTCCCTTTGAGGACCGCGTCGAGATCGTGCGCAAAAAGCGCGGCCTCAACAAAAAGAAGGGCGCCAAGTTGGTTAAACAGCAGCAGAAGGCGCGCGAGGCGTTCTATAAGCGCTACAGTGCCGGTAAGTGGAAGATGACGAGCGGCAAGGACATCGTCGTCAACCGCGCCAAGCTGGGCCGCGAGGGTTGTAAAGACGTTATCGCCGCTGCCTACCGCTACAAGGTGGCGCAGCTCGAAGGCTAACCGACCAAAACCATCACAAAGGTGCCTGTCCCCATCGTGGTGGTCGGGCGATCGGCATAGAAAAAGTCCCCGCCGGGCGTGTGCTCGACGGGGACTTTGCCGTTTGATGGCTAGCGTTGAGGGTGATTACTCGCCCAGCAGGCTCTTGGTGATGGAAGCGGCGGCCTTCTTGCCGGCGCCCATCGCCAGAATGACCGTAGCGGCACCGGTGACGATGTCGCCGCCGGCCCAGATGCGGGGATCGGTGGTCTGGCCGGTCTCCTCGTCGGCGATGATGTAGCCCCACTTGTTGAGCTCCATCTTGCCGCCGATCTTCTTTGCGAAGGGGTTGGCGTTGGTACCGATAGCCGAGATTGCGACGTCGCAGGGAATCTCCTCGATGGCGCCCTCGATGGGCACCGGGCGACGACGGCCGGACTCGTCGGGCTCGCCGAGCTCCATCTTCTGGACCTTGACGGCGCACACGGAGCCGTCCTCGCCAGCGACAAACTCGAGCGGGGAAACGAGCGGCAGAACCTCGACGCCCTCGGCCTTGGCATGGTGCAGCTCGGCGCGACGGCAGGGCATCTCGTCCTCGGTACGACGATAGGCGATGATGGCGTGCTCGGCGCCCAGGCGCTTGGCGGTACGGACGGCGTCCATAGCCACGTTGCCGCCACCAAAGACGACGACGTTCTTGCCGTGCTTGGTGGGGGTGTCGTACTCGGGGAACTTGTTGGCCTTCATCAGGTTCACGCGGGTGAGGTACTCGTTTGCGAAGAAGACGTTGGGCAGGTTCTCGCCGGGGACGTTGAGGAACTTGGGCAGGCCAGCGCCGGTCGCCACGTAGATGGCGTCGAAGCCCTGCTCGAACAGCTCCTCGGCCGTGGCCATGTTGCCCACGACGGAGTTGTACTCAAACTTGACGCCCATGTCCTCCAGGCCGTCGATCTCGCGCTTGACGACTGCCTTGGGCAGACGGAACTCGGGGATGCCGTAGACCAGCACGCCGCCGCCGGTGAAGAAGGCCTCAAAGACGGTGACGTCAAAGCCGTTGCGGGCGAGCTCGCCGGCGCAGGTGATGCCGGACGGGCCAGAGCCGACGACGGCGACCTTCTTGCCGTTCTTGGGGGCCATCTTGGGCGTGGAGGCGAGCTCGGGGCGGTCACCCAGGAAGCGCTCGAGCTGGCCGATGGCCACGGGCTCGGATTTCTTACCACGGATGCACTTGCCCTCGCACTGGTTCTCCTGCGGGCAGACACGGCCGCAGATGGCGGGAAGCATGGAGTCCTCGCGGATGGTATCGAGAGCGCCGCCGAAGTCCTTCTCGCGGATCTGCTCGATAAAGCGGGGGATGTTGATGTTGACGGGGCAGCCCTCAACACAGAACGGCTTCTTGCAGTTGAGGCAGCGCTCGGCCTCGGCCAGCGCCATCTCCTCGGTGAAGCCCTTGTCGACGGGGCGGAAGTCGCAGGCACGCTCGGCAGCCGGCTCCTCGTTATCGGGGGTACGGGGCGACTTCATATCGGCAACGAAACGACCGTTAACTAGTGGCATGCGCAGCTCTTTTCCTCATAGGCCTTGAGGGACTCGCCCTCTTCGGAACGGTAAGCGGCCTGGCGGGCACGAAGGTCATCCCAGTCGACCAGGGTGGCATCGAAGTCGGGGCCGTCGACGCAAGCGAACTTGGTCACGCCGCCCACCTCGACGCGGCAGCAGCCGCACATGCCGGTGCCGTCAACCATGATGGGGTTGAGGGACGCGGTGATGGGGGTGTCGTACTTCTGGGCGGTGAGGGTCGAGAACTTCATCATCGGAACGGGGCCGACGCAGAAGACCTGGCTCACGGCCTTGTCCTGCAGCAGGCGATCCAGCGGAGCGGTAACAACGCCCTGCTCGCCGTAGGAGCCGTCGTCGGTGGTGATGTGGATGTGGTCCTCGTCGAGGAGCTCGCGGAACTGGTCCTCCATGAGCAGGAGGTCCTTGGTGCGGGCGCCCATGATGGCGTGCACCTCGTGGCCGGTCTCGACCAGGTGCTTGGCGACCGGGAAGGCAATTGCCAAGCCGACGCCGCCGCCAATGACGGCGCAGGGGCCCTCGGCCATCTCGGTGGGAACGCCCAGCGGGCCCACGACGTCGCGCAGTGACTCGCCGGCCTCGTAGGTGGAAAGCATCTCGGTGGTCTTGCCGATCACCATGAAGATGAACTCGACCCAGCCCTCGTCACCGTTCCAGCCGGCCAGGGTAAACGGGACACGCTCGCCCGTCTCGTTGGCGCGAACCATGAGGAACTGTCCAGCGTGCGCATGCTTGGCGATTGCGGGCGCCTCGATGCGGAACTTGAACACCTTCTCCGAGAACTGCGTCTTCTCCAGGATCTTATACATAGAACCCCTCTCTTGTTAGGGCCGCCGAACCGTGCCTCCACGGAAATGGACGGTAGCCCGAATAAAACCGTACGCGCACAGGCGTTGTGCAGACATACGGTGCAAATTATACCCTCATGGACATGTCACTTACGTGTGTCTTCGGCGGTTGGGAGCAGGGTTTATCCACTTTGGCCTACCAAAGGGGGAGAGGTTTATTTTGGTCGGTTTTATCAGGTAAAACGGCAAAGGGGGCCGGCCTCGGGTTGTGATGAGGCCGGCCCCCTTTGGGGTGCTGTGCATGTATGTCGGCGCGCGGTTGATTGCGATGCCGCAACTGGGGCGTTTCCGCAGGTAAAACCTGCCAAAATAAACCTGTCCCTAAATGATAGGTTTTAGTGCTTGCCGTTGGCGGAGGCGGCGCCGTTGACATGGTCGCGGGCATAAACCACGCCGTGCACGATCGCCAGGCCGGCGGCGTCGGCCGCGCGGGCGCAGGTGTCCTGGAAATCCTCGGCCTCGCGGGCGCGCAGCTGCTTAAGAACGTAGTCGGCGACGGCCATCTTGCCGGGAGGGTTGCCGATGCCGGTGCGGATGCGGCTGAAGTCGCGGCTGCCCATCTTGTCGATGATGGAACGCAGGCCGTTGTGACCGGCATGGCCGCCGCCCACCTTAACACGCACGTCGCCGGCGGGAATATCGAGCTCGTCGTGGATTACGAGCAGCTCCTCGGCCTTGATCTTGTACTCGCGACAGAGCTTGGAGATGGGGCCGCCCGAGGTATTCATGTACGACTGCGGCTTGACCAGCACAATCTGGCGCTTGCCACCCTCTTCCTCAGCATCGTTGATATTGATGAGCGCGACCTCGGCGCCTGCTTGGTTTTTCCAGTACGTGACGCCGGCCTGACGGGCCAGCTCGTCGATTGCTTTGAAACCAGCGTTGTGACGGGTCTCGGCATATTCCTCGCCAGGGTTGCCAAGTCCGGCAACCATGCGAATCTTAAGCGGCTGTGCAGCTGCCATGTTCATCCTTTCGTTGATTTGTCGCCTGCTATGGTGAGCGACCCTGTTGCCGCTGTCAAATGGAGGGTAATTGAGGGCGTTTAGGGGCGTTTGGACGGCCGTCGAAATCAGAGGTGGACAGTTAGTTCAGATACGTATAAGTTCTGAGGACTCGAAGTGCTCAATTCAATGCCGATACGTTGTTTCGGAGCTTTAGTTAGTCCATATGGCGCTGTTTTGAAGTCTACCCTGCCTTCAAATAGGGCGAATGGTATAGAGATAGCTGCAAAACAGCCTAATTCAATGTGTCCATCTATACGTATCTGAACTAACTGTCCAGTCCTGTTCGGCGGCGCGCGGGTGATTCGCCGTTTAGACCGGCGCAAGGCCGATTCCGGCCCGCAGAGCGTTGAGCCAAGCGGCCTGACGCTTGCGATAGCCCTTGATACGGTATCGGAATCGGACTCCCGCGAGTCGATGCATCGTTTGGGCGAAGGCTTCGAGTGCAACAAGGTCTTTCATTTGGTCGCGATTGATAACCAGGACGTGGATGCCCATTGCCTTGAGGCCATTATTTCGATTGCCATCGTGGATGCGAGCGTTTTGAAGCTCATGCCCAATTCCGTTGTATTCGTTGTCGACTCCGGCTGCCGGGCAATATAGGTCGCAGATGGCATAGGGGATGCCCGAGGACATGTTGACCGCAAGAGTGTCGAAGTCGATTCGATAGTTGAGTAGCAGGCCTCCCATGGGCAGACTGCAACATCCGAATCCTCCAAAGCGCATGGGCGCTCCGAGAACGGCAAACATTAGGGATTCGGCTGGGGATGCAGATCCGGGTCGGGCAAGTTTGACTGCCGTGCGAAACGATGTGTATGAGCTACTTTTGGCGAAGCGTGCAACCGCCTCAAGCTCTTCGATAGTTGTGGCGGGCTCGCATTTGTAGTGTGCCTGTTCATAGCGGGTTTCGTTCTGTTGCTCGACCACCGACTGGTTGCCCAAGCAATCAAGATCGCCCGTCGCTGCGCAGCCATCGCCCTTGGGCCAGATGTCGTCATGGGCAATGGGGTATGTTGCCCCGGGAGGAAGGGAGTAGGTTCCGAGCAGTTCCATGAGAAGCATCAAGGTTTTGGCGACTGATTCATTTTTGGAACAAAGCATGGCTGTCACGGCAGGAGACGTTGCGTAGATGTCGGCCTCGACGTGCATAATTGCACCTTCAGGAAGCGGAGCGGTGAGAATATGCTGAAGAAGCCGCTTGTCGGGGCGTCTGTTGTCTTCGTCTGAAACGAGAAGATCGAGTAGTTCGGAATCATCTTCATTCCAGGCATCGAGTATCGAAAGTGCGCCAAAGTCTATCGCGTCATTATTGGGAATGCAGCTAGCCAAGGCCTGTGCTTGCTGTTCACTATCAACGGAGTCCCAGGGTAGGGCAGAGTACGCCCGTCGTGCGCGACGAATTGCGCGGAGGGCGGAGAGATGTGAAATCACGGTCGTCATAGCTATAACGTACTAAGTTGGCGGCAGAATGCGACCGCCATACCGTTCTTTTCGCTCAGCGGGGCGCTGCGCGCCATGAACGGCTGGGTGTTATGAAATCGGTGGAATCGGTTGAGGGGATTGCAGGAAATTGAGCTCTGCCGCGAAGGTTGACGATAGCTACTGGACAGTTAGTTCAGATACGTATAAGACGGCGGGCGTTCGAGGCGTTTCTAAGGGCTTTCGAGGGCGATTTGAGGGTAAATATGCGGCGGTCGTACTCGAAAGCGATGAGCTTTGGGCAGTATGGCGTTCGCCGGGGAGCTCAGAAGGCTCAGAACGGCCTTTGGAGCTTTAAAAAAATACGTATCTGAACTAATTGTCCAGGGAAGGTTGTCGAGGGGTAGAAAAAGGGTCGGAAGCGAGCTTCCGACCCTTTAAAAACACCAAAGATGATGAGATGCACGCTGGATTACAGCGCGAAGTCGCCGCCGACGAGCGTGGAGACGGGCTCCTCGTGGTAAACGGCGGAGATGGCCTGAGCGAACTCCTCGGCGACCGAGATGGTCTTGATTTTGCCGCCGACCTCGACGGGAATGGCGTCGGTGACGAGGCACTCGACGATCGGGGCGTCGTTCAGACGCTCGATGGCCGGACCGGAGAAGATGCCGTGGGTGGCGCAGACGTAGATGTCGCCAGCGCCCATAGCCTTGAGCTCCTTGACGTTGGCGCACAGGGTGCCAGCGGTGTCGATCATGTCGTCGTTGATGATGCAGGTCTTGCCCTTGATGTCACCGATGATGCCCATGACCTCGGCGGCGTTGTGGCGCGGACGGCCCTTGTGGGCGATGGCCAGGTCGCAGCCGAGCATGTCGGACAGCTTCTTGGCGGCCTTGGCGCGGCCCACATCGGGGGAGACGACAACCAGGTTGTCGGTGTCGAAGTGCATGTCGTTGTAGTACTGGCCAAACAGCGGCAGCGCGGACAGGTGGTTAACCGGGATATCGAAGAAGCCCTGAATCTGGCCCTGGTGCAGGTCGAGGGTGATGATGCGGTTGACGCCAGCGCGCTCGAGCAGGTTGGCGACGAGGCGGGCGGTGATGGGCTCGCGCGGGCCGGCCTTGCGGTCCTGGCGGGCATAGCCGTAGTGGGTGATGACGGCGGTGATGGAGCGGGCGGATGCGCGCTTGGCAGCGTCGGTGGCGATGAGCAGCTCCATGAGCATGTCGTTGACGTTGCCGCCGGCCACGGACTGAATCAGGAAGACGTCGGCGCCGCGGACGGTCTCGTCGTAGCGGGCGTAAATCTCACCATTGGCGAACTGCTTTAGCGTAAGGCCCGAAAGCTCGACCCCAAGGTACTCAGCGATCTTCTGAGCGAGGGGACGGTTGGAGGAACCGGAATACACGCGGATGGACTTGCGCATATTCTCCGACTTCTCGGGATCATTAATCGGCATTACCCTTCTCCTTTATATCGAATGCCATATAGATGCCTTGTTGCATTGTAACCGCGCGACGGGGTTAATCGGGTCTTGATAACGTCTTTACCGTCAACGGACACGAACCGACCACTCATCCTGTCGCGCAGGTCACGATAGAAAAAAGGAGCCGCCCCCATGGGAACAGCTCCTTAGATGCTTGGTAAAACGTTATACCTCGTCGTCCTCGTGCAGACGGCGGCGATAATCGGCGGCCCAGCCCTCAATATTTACCTGGCGGGCACGACCCAGGCCAAGTGCGTCTGCCGGGACCGGCTCGGTGATGACGGAGCCGGCGGCCACGAGCGCGCCGTCGCCAATCTGGGCGGGCGCGACCATCATGGTGTCGGAGCCGATGAAGGCATCCTTGCCGATGACGGTCTTGTGCTTGTGTACGCCATCGTAGTTGCAGGTGATGGAGCCCGCGCCCACGTTGACGCCGGAGCCCATGGTGGTATCGCCGATGTAGGACAGGTGCGGCACCTTGGAGCCCTCGCCGATTGTGGACTTCTTGATCTCCACGTGCGTGCCGGCCTTGGAACCGTCGAGCATGTGGGTGCCCGGGCGCAGGTAGGCGCGCGGGCCGCAGTCGACGCCGTTCTCGATGACGGCCTCGACGGCGATGGTTTCATCGATGGTGCAGCCGCTGCCGACGGTGGTGTCGGTGAG